>CAMFER010000001.1 GCA_945949485.1 uncultured Clostridium sp.
AAAGTATTTTGCATCAATACTTTGAGCGTTTAACTGTCAAATTTGAGATTATACACAAAAATATCCCTATTGGCAAGAAAAAATCTAGTATTTATTAATAACAAATACTAGATTTTATATATTTTATTCTCTTTCTTTAGTTGGTATACGAATAACAACTTCAGTACCTTGTCCAACCACACTTTTTATATCAATACTTCCACCATTTTTATCTAATATTTCTTTTGCAATTGAAAGTCCAAGTCCTGTTCCTCCCATTTCTCTTGTTCGTGCTTTATCAACTCTATAGAATCTTTCAAATATTCTATTTAAATCTTCTTCTGGAATTCCTATACCATTGTCAAATATTTTTATATATGCGTCATTATATACAAATCCTACATATATTTTTATCTCTCCTCCATTTGGAGTATACTTTATACTATTTGTTAAAATATTTAGTACAACTCTTGCTATATCATCCTTGTCCGCATATACAGGTGGGACATCTGCTGTAACAAAGCAATTTACTTTATGACCTTTTTTCTTTATTTCTATTGCTAATTTATCTTGGCATTTTTTTACTAGTTCACCTAAATCAAACTTTTCTTTTTTAGTTATCTTTTTATTATTATCATATCTTGACAAAGTTAATAAATCTGTAACTAGTCTTGCCATTCTTCTTGCTTCTGTTGCTATTACATTTAAGAATTTATTTTGAGTTTCTTTATCATACTCACCTTCAAGTAAAGTATCTGCATATCCCATTATAGATGTTATTGGTGTCTTTAATTCATGTGATACATCTGCAACAAATTCTTTTTGCATGTTATCTAATTTAACATGTTCTGTAATATCTTGGATAACCGCAATAACTCCATCTGGCCTATCTGTTTCATTTTTAAATGGAGCAAAAAATACATTAACATATCTATCTTCCACTGCTATCCTTTGCTCTGTTGATGTCCAGTTTTCTAAATATATAACTTTTTCTAAATTAATATCTACATTAAATTTATTAAATATATCTTCAAATGTATTATCTTCTGGTCTTATACTTAAAAATTTCTTTGCTGCTGGATTTATTAATATAATTTCGCCTTTCATATTAAAAGCAATAATTCCATCTGTCATGTGTAAAAGAATTGTCTCAATTTGATTTTTTTGTGTTGATACTTCACTTAATTTTTCCTTAAGCTCAGTAGTCATTACTCCAAATACATTTTCTAAATCCCCAACATTATTTTTATTTTTTCTTAATTTTCTATCTTTAAATTTACTTTTATCTTCATCTGTAATCTCTTCTGCACTTTTGATTAATTTATCTATGGGATATATGACAAACTTTGATAAGAATATTGAAATTAACACACCAACTATTGCAAATACAACTGCAGAAATTATCAAACTAATAATTGTATTATGTCTTACTTGATGTATTAATGCTAATAAATTTGTTTGACTTTCTAATTCTCCAATAGCAATTTGAGTATCAATAAAATTTAATGAATTAATAAATACAATTCCCAATCCACTAATTATAATTATCCCTATTAAAAAGAATATAAGTATTATTTTAAACTGTATATTTCTAAACATAAAATTTTCCTCTATTTCACTAATTTTTTTATTTCTTCATATATTTTTTCTTCTACCTTTGTTGTTGATTTTTCTAATGCTTTTTTTCCCATCTCTTCTACCTTATTTTTATTAAGTATTATATCTTCTATTTCTTTTGAAAGTTTTTTAGCTTCTAATTCATCATTTAAAATTATTTTTGCTGCTCCTATATTTTCTAGAACCTTTGCATTATATAATTGATGATTATGACTTACATTTGGTAAAGGTATTAATATTGATGGTTTACCTAGATTTGAAATTTCAGTTATTGTCATAGCTCCACTTCTTGCTAATATAACATCTGAAACATTCATTACTTCTTCCATATTATATATATATGGTACTATTTTTGTATTTTTAATGTTGTTTATATTAATATTTGCTTTTTCTAATTCTTCTTTTATTCCATCATATTGTTTTGGTCCTGCAGCCCAAATTATTTGGTATTTTGAATTCATTTTTTCTTTTATTAGCTCTATCATAGCATCATTAATTTTTTTTGCTCCTTGGCTTCCACCAAATACTAATAATATTGGTTTTATATCTTCAAGACCAAATTTAGATATGATATTTCTTTTTTCTTCTTTGCTATAATTCTTCTTTTCTATTTTTACTGGTGTTCCTGTATATACTATATTTTTTGCTTTTTTTATTCTTGAAATTGCATCCTCAAATGATACAAGTATTGTATCTGTTTTATTTGCCAACATCTTTACTGCTTTTCCTGGAAATGCATTACTTTCATGTAATAGTGTTGGTATTTTTAAACTATGTGCAGCTGAAATTGTCGCTCCACATATATATCCACCAGTTCCTATCACTATATCTGGCTTAAATTCTTTTATTATCTTTTTTGCTTCCCCAAATCCTTTTAGTGTTTTGTACATTTTCTTCAAATTCTCTATTGATATCTTTTTACTAAGTCCATACGCATCAATAGTTTTTAATTCATAACCTGCTCTTGGAACTAAATCATTTTCTAGACCTCTTGTTGTTCCAATAAATATAACTTTTGAATCTTTTTCTTCTTTCATTATTTTATTTGCTATTGCTAATCCAGGATTAATATGTCCTGCTGTTCCTGCCGCTGCTATTATCGCTCTCATTTTTTCACCTCTTCTATTTTTTTAGGACGAAGAGCAATTTACATTCTTCGTCCTATTTATTATTGTTGTTTTGCACTTGCTCTTGAAATATTTAATAATACTCCCATTGCACAAAGTAATATAAATAGTGCTGTTCCTCCATAACTAAAGAATGGAAGTGGCATTCCTGTTGCTGGCATTGATGATGTAACAACTGCAATATTAATGATCACCTGTATTCCTACTAATGCAGTAATTCCAACTGCAATTAAACTCCCAAACATATCTGGAGCTTTCATTGCAATTAGTATTCCTCTCCAAATAAATATTGCAAATAAAATTAAAACTACTGCACATCCTATAAACCCTAACTCTTCTCCTAATATTGAGAATATAAAGTCATTATGTGGTTCTGGTATGTATAAGAATTTCTGTTTACTCTCACCGTAATCCTGCTCCAAATAATCCACCTGAACCTATTGCATATAAACTTTGTATTACTTGCCAACCATCACCTGTTGCATCTTTCCAAGGGTCCAAAAATGTAACAACTCTTTGTAATCTATATGGCTCTTTTATAATTAATAGTATCATAGCTGGAATTCCTGCGATACCTCCCGTTGCTAAAAAATGCCAGAACTTACAACCTGCAGTTATCATCATTATACTACAAATCCCTATAATAACTACTGATGCACTAAAGTGTGGTTGTAATAATAGCAAACCAATTATTGGTGCAAGTAAGCATATATGTTTTATAAATCCTTTTCCATATAATTTTAATTGATCTCTATTTTTTGCAAGAATTCCTGCATAAAATATAATCATTAATATTTTTACCATTTCTGATGGTTGAAAAGATAATGTATCTGTTACATATATCCATCTTTTCGCACCATTAATTGTTCTTCCTGCTACTAGTACTAATACAAGTAATATTAAAGATATCCACCATGCATGTTTATAAAATTTTTGATAAAATCTATAATCTATTTTTGATATAAAGAACATTGCAAATATTCCTAATACAGCAAAAATTAACTGTTTAGAAAAATATGAATAGCTATTTCCGACTTTCTGCAAGTGCTGAAGGAGAGCTTGCAGATAAAACCATTATTAATCCTATTGATAGTAATAAAAATATAGTTATCAAAAGTGTAAAGTCAATAGGATTATTCAAAAAACTTGAAAAGCTTTTTTCTTTCTTCCTTTTACTCATATTTTAACCCTTTCTTAATTTATATTATCTTTAGTCCGATTATACATAAAACTAATGTGATTAAACTAAATATTATAACCACTTTATTTTCTTTCCATCCTGATAATTCAAAATGGTGATGTAGTGGAGCCATTTTAAATATTCTCTTACCTGTCTTTTTATAATATGCAACTTGAATTATTACAGATAAAGTTTCTAAAACAGGAACTAGAGCTATTACTAATAATATTATTGGCATCTTTAAATATAATGCCATTGCTGAAATAACTCCTCCTAACCATAATGAACCAGTATCCCCCATAAATACTTTAGCTGGGTGTAAGTTAAACATTAGAAATCCTAATGTTCCTCCAATTGCAACACTTCCAATTATAGCTAATTCTGATTGTCTTGTTAAAATTGCAATTATTGTTAAACATGTTATTATAATTGTTGAAACACTTGATGATAATCCATCTATTCCGTCTGTTAAATTTATAGCATTTGTCGTTGCAAGTATAACAACTATTGCAAATGGAATATATAAATAAATTGGAATTTCAATATATTGTTTTATTATTGGTATATATGTATCTGTTCCTAAATTCAATCCATATACTAAATATAGTACATATGCTACAGAAATAATAAGAAGTCCTATCATTTTATAACTTGGTTTTAATCCTTTTGTATTTTTTAAAACCAACTTTTTAAAATCATCAATAAATCCTATTATTCCAAATCCTATTATTAATAACATAACTGGTAATATTTTATTTGCTAAATCATTTTGATTATTAATTGTAAAAAACACATAAAGTCCTGTAACTACTAATAGCATAGTTATTATCATTATAATTCCACCCATTGTAGGTGTCCCTTGTTTTTTTAGATGTGATTTTGGTCCATCATCTCTTTCTATTTGACCAACTTTTAGTTTTTTTAATATTGGTATAATTATTATTCCTAAAATTATAGCTATTACAAATGATATTAATAATACTGTCGTTTCTAGTCTCACTTTTATCAACCTTTCTTTATCATTATATATGATTTTTTCTCATAGTATATTCTATTTGTTTTTCTTTTCTTTTTCTATTTCTTCTATTAAATCTCTTACAATAATTCTTTCATCAAATGGATGTTTAACTCCATTTATTTCTTGATAAGGTTCATGCCCTTTTCCTGCTAACACAATTATATCTTTTTTTGTAGCCATTTTTATTGCTTTTTTTATAGCTTCTACTCTATCAACTATAACTTCATATTTTCCTGTTGTCTTTTTTATACCTTCTTCAATCTGATCTACAATTTTTTGTGGTTCTTCTGTTCTTGGGTTATCAGAAGTAATAAAAGTATAATCTGCTATTCTTCCTGATATTTCTCCCATAATTGGTCTTTTTGAGGTATCTCTGTCACCACCACATCCAAATACTGAAATAACTTTTCCTCTTGTATAGCTTTTTACAGCTTGCAATATATTTTCTAGGCTTTCTGGTGAATGAGCATAATCTATCATTATTGGTATCTCTAATTTATTATTTACAAGTTCTGATCTTCCTGGAACTCTTACACTTTCTAGTGCTTCTTTTATAACGTCTGATGAAACACCAAATTTTTGTGCAACACATATTGCTGCTAAAGAATTATATACACTAAATCTACCTGGAATGCATGTTTTTACTCTCTCATTTCTATCTGTTAATTTTACTTTAAAATCAACATATGAGTTTGTAATTGTAATGTCTTTAGCTAAAACATTTGCATAATTATCGATACCATAAGTTGTAATATTGCTCTCTGGGAATAGTCTTAGTATTTTTGATCCATGTAAATCATCTGTATTTACTATTCCATTTTTACACATTTTAAATAATTTTAATTTTGAATTAAAATAATCCTCCATATCAGGATGCTCATTTGGACTAATATGATCTTCTGAAAAATTAGTAAATAATACTAAATCAAAATCACAGCCATCTACCCTATGTAATTTTAAACTTTGTGAAGAAACCTCCATAATTGCTACTTCTACTTTTTCTTCTACCATTTTACTAAATAATTGTTGAAGTTCTAAGCTTTCTGGTGTAGTCCTATCACTGTCCTTTATTTTTTTACCATTTATATATATAGCTATTGTCCCTATTAATCCAACTTTTTTCCCTGCTTTTTCCAATATTTCTTTTATCATAAATGTAGTTGTTGTTTTTCCTTTTGTTCCAGTAACACCGATTAATTTTAATTTTTTCGTTGGATTTTTATAGAAATTACTAGACACTATAGCTAATCCCTGTCTTGTATCTTTTGCCATTACTATAGTAACATTTTCCGGTATTTTTAATGATTTTAAATCACAGCCTTCTTCTATCATTATAGCTATTGCACCATTTTCTATTGCTGAAGAAATATATTTATGTCCATCTACACTAAATCCTTTTATTACCACAAATAAATATCCTTCTTTTATATTTTTAGAGTTACTCTCTACTCCTTTAATATCAATATCTAAATTTCCTTTTGCCTTTAGTCCTTCTAAGCCTAATAATAATTCTTTTAAATTCATTTTTATCAAACCCTTCCTAATAATATAAACTATAGCCAAATTATTGTCCATAATCGCTTACATTATATAACTTTTTTCTTTTTTTGTATAGGGTTTCATTGATATTTTAGATAAATTTTACTTTCTTTTTTTACAATAATTCCAGCCTTAGGAGTTTGTTCTATAACCTTAATATTTTCTTCATCCAATTCTTCCTCTTCATCTTCAATTACTGATTCTAATCCACTTTCTTTTAATATTTCTTTAGCTTCTTTAATAGTTTTTCCTGTCACATCTGGTGTTTCTATTTGTTCTTCAGTAATTTTTTCATTTTCAGTTTTGTTTTCTTCTAAATATGGTAATATTTCACTAAATATTTGACCTCCTACAGGTGCTGCCACACCTCCTCCTGGGTGTATTTTATCGCTACAATTATGCCTCTTTTACTTTTTCAAAGATACTTGCTTTATTTTCATCATCTATGTATTCTAAAATTTTATTTAATTCGTTCATAAATTTAAAATGAATAGTTATTTTTTTATCCTCATGTACCTCTATGTAATCAATTAACTCTGTTATAATATCTCTATCTAATTCAGTTATATTTTTATGTACTTTAAAGTTTTCTATCCATAGACTATTCCCATTTATAATTTCTTCTTGTTTTTCTTTTTGTTTATCTAGATTTGCCATCATTTCTTTTATTCTATCTATATCTTGTTCATATTTTTGTTTATAGTTTAAGTATTCTTCTTTAGTTATATATTCATTTTTCCAATCTTCATATAAACATCTTTTTAAATTACTTATTTTTTCTATCTCCTTTTCTTTTGTTCTTTTAATATTCTCCATATTCTCATTCGCCAATTTTTTAGTGTTTGATTTATTAATTTGTTCTAATAGTTTTTCAGTATCAACAAGTAATTCTATATGTAATTTAATAGCCTCCAACACTGCATTTTCTAGTTCTTCCACTTTTATAGTATGCTTTGTGCATAACTTATTTGATTTTTTTCTGTATGTACCACATATGTAATATTCATAAACAGTACTACTTTTGTTTTTACAATATTTCTTATGCATCGCTCTTCCACAATCTGCACATTTTAGTATTCCTGCCCACATACTTAAGTTTCCACTATTTTGTACTCTAGTATCAACTCTTCTCATACCTTGTGCTTTTTCAAATAATTCTTTATCAATAATTGGATCATGCATATTTTCTACTGTAATCCATTCTTCTTCTGGCACTTGCTCTACTTTGTGAACTTTATAGCTTTTTACTCTCCTTTTACCTTGTGTAACATTTCCTATGTAAATATCGTTTTTTAAGATGTTTCTAACAGTTGATGGGCACCATGAATAATCTTCTTGCATTATTTGAGAATTATTATAATTTTGATTTAACTTCTTTTTTTTATAACCTGTTGGATTTAAAACTCCAATATCATTTAGCCTATGGCAAATACTTAAATTTCCTAATCCTTCGTTTACTTTCCATTCAAATATTTTTCTCACAATTTCGGCTGACTCTTTGTCTATAATCAACTTATGATTATCTTCTGGATTTTTTATATACCCATAAGATGGAAATGCACCTACAAATTCTCCGCTTCTTTTTTCTTCCATTTAGTGCTGACCTTATTTTTATTGATGTATCTCTACAGTATTCATCATTTATTAAGTTTTTAAATGGTACTAATATTGTATTCGTACTTGTAGGATTTTTAAAGCTATCTACACTATCATTGATAGCAATAAATCTTATATTAAATAGTGGAAATATTTGCTCTATGTAATTTCCAACTTCTATATAGTTTCTTCCAAGTCTTGATAAGTCCTTAACTAGAACACAATTAATATTTCCTTTTCTCATATCTTCTAGCAATCTTTGAAATCCAGGTCTATTAAAATCTGTTCCTGTATAACCATCATCAACATAAGTATCATAAACAATCAAATCATCATGTTCTTCAATAAATTCATTTAATAATGCCTTTTGACTTGTAATACTGTTGCTTTCTTGCTTGTCTTCTCCGTTGTCACTATCTTCTTGTGAAAGTCTTATATATACTGCTACTGACCATATTTTTGTACCTTTTGTATTTGATTTTTCTGAAGAATATTTTGATTTTCTTCCAGCCATTTACTTTATACCTCCCTTCTCTTATAGTATAACGTGCTCAGTATAATATGTCAGCCCATTTTACTTTTTTGCTTTAAAACATTTATCATACATTCATTAATTTTTATATCATTTTCAGAATATTTAAATTCAATAGTCATATTTCCAACTTGCAATTGATATAAATCTTTATCATTAACTAGACATTCAAATCTTTGTTTCATATTTCAATTACCTCTTTTATTTTTGATATTTAAGTTTATTATGTGGAGAAAAATTTTATTACTTTTTTCTATCTACTAGGTAAATGCCACTTAAAACTCAAAAACCGGAAATTTTATAAAAAATTTCGCAAAAAAATAACTAGATAATTAGTTTTTTACTAATTTCTAGTTATTTTTATATTTTATTATATTTGCTACATCATTCTATCAAGTGAATTATAAAATTCATCAATAGCTTTAAGCTTAGGCCTTACTGTTAATTTTATCTGTGCTTTATCAGCTATCTCTTTTAAATACATTTTACTTTCTTCGTCTCTTACATATATTCTCTTTGGTCTTCCAAATTTGTAAAAATAATTTATTAAAATTTCTGCTGATTCTATAATATATTCCATTTCACTTTTATAATCATTTTTATTTATTAAGTCATGCGATATAACAAATCCTGATTTCCTATCTGCTATAAATCGTGCTCTTGGGTAATAATATCTTCCATCTTGCTCTTTGTTATCCCTTATTCTTATTGGAACATAATTTAAAAATTCATATTCAAATTCCATTTCTGTTTGTGGTAATTTCATTATATCTTCTTCAAATTCATCATTTACGGCAATTATACTATAATCTTTCTCTGGAATCATTAATTGATTCGGATAATTTAAATATAATTTTTTATCTTTATCATAATGTCTTGCAAGAACTTCTCCTGCTTCAAAGTTTACTTTCATACCTTGTTCTATAATAGCCCTAAACATCATATAGAAATTTTTTAATGCTTCTATCATAATTTTCACTTGTTTTATATTGATTGGACTAGGTTCATAACCCTTTTCAAAGCATTCAAAAGATATCCATGTTCCTCTAAAACTTAAACCTAATTCTTTTATTATTTCTCTGTTTTGTGGTAATGTTTCTTGTCTACCTATAAAATTACACATCAAACACTCTTGATAATTTATTAACATATTATTTGGATATTGATTTTTTGCTAAATCCAAAAAACCATTAATTTGATTGCCTTGATATACTGCTATTGCCTTATGCATTCCAGCATGCCCCATTACACTACAATAAAAAACGTCTTTCATTTCTTCACTTAAATACATTAATAGATCCATATCCCATAAATATTTCCATGGTTCTAATTTTTGAATCTTTTCAGCTACTTCATATAATTCCAACCAAACTTCTTTATCTTTTAATTTCATATATTTTTACTCCTCATATTCCAGATTATTTTCTTCACACCACTTTATAGCAATTTCTTTTAGCTTTTCATCATAAAATTTATAATATTGTTCTTCCAATCCTATCTGTAGTAATTTATCTTTAAATTTTCTATACATACCTTTTTGCCACATACAATTTTCTAATTGTTGTCTTTTATTTTCATTTTTTACAGTTTCTATAAAATCTTCCATAATATCACTGTCTCTTATATCAAAGCTATTAGGCAATGAGATATAGTTATCTATATCTTCATGCATTAGATTATATACTTCTTTTAGATGTTCTTTTTGCCATTCTGGGTATTTTTCTATATCATTTTCAAAATCATCATCCTCAACTATTCTAAAATCATCGTCATTAACATTTAATATTTCTCCTGTTATTCTATTATAATAAACAGTTGTATCCATAAACCTCATTTGTAATTCATCTACAATTTTGTGTAATTCAACTTTTTTCATATCTTACCTCTTTTATTATTTAAAATAAACATGCTTGTACAAATTGTCTCTTGTCTCTTTGCCTAATTAATATCTGTTGTTGTATTATTGCCTATTTAATTTATTCAAAATATAATGCTATAGGTGTTACAATAAAAGATTGCTTATATTTCGTTAGAAAAATTTTATACATAGCATCTTTTACTTCTTGAATTGATTTTCCAAAATCTGCATTGTACAAATTAAAAAAGTTCTCATCTTTGCTACAATCTTTTGTCACTTTTCCTATTATTTTAATATTTCCTCCATATTTAAAATCTATAATATTAGGATCTTCTCTTAAATACAAATTATTAATAGGAATTATTAAATTATCAGTAATTATTAACTGTTTTGCTGGAAAGCATGATTCAAAAAATGTAGTAAAATTAGCTATTAACTCCATAGCTGTTTTTGCTTGTTTTGTAGTTTGAGTATTATTACTAGAAGTTACATTCATTATTTTTTCAAATGCATCTTTAAATGGTTTATTACTTATTGATTTTAAATAATCATGATTTATAAAATTAAAAGGTATATCTAAAAACACATAACTTCCATATTTTATTTCGTTAACATTTTTTATAACTTCTTCTTGATTATTTATGTATTCTATTAAATTATCTAGTAAATTATCGTGATATATCTTTTCAATAACCTCTTTTGATTCATTTTCACTAGTATATGAATTCATCTCTTTTTCTTTTATATCATATTCTACATCAATGTCTCCAGAAATTATTCCTGGTATTCCTCCTTTAACAGTTGCTTTAATTTTTTCTTCTGGAGTTATTAGTTCTTCAGCTTGTTTCAAATTTTTTAGTTTTTCTGTCCTCTCTTTGTCTAATATCCCTCCATAAATTTGTGATATATATGAGTTTAGTATTTCTTTATCAATATAGATATAATGTTTCATTTTTATTTATTCTCCTGTCATTAGATTTTATTAAATCCAGCATACTCTTTAAAAGCTAACAAATATAATGCTTTTAATAAATCTGGATTTTTCTCTGTCAACTCATTTACTACTGTATCTGAGCCCACTTGTAACTCTTTATTCTCATTAATTATCTCTTCTATCAACTCTGGAAGTATCATACACATTTTATAAAATGCTTCTTTATCTCCTGTAACTATTTCATAAAATTTATCCATAGAAACACGTCTTATTTTGTCATTTTCCATATTTTCTCCATCTAGTTTTACTTTCCAAACAATATTTTGACTATGTTTTGCTATTGCTTCCACTAAAAAACATACTGCATTTTTATCATTAGCAATTTTATTAAGCATTCTTGTATATGTCTTTTGAGACGATGTCGAATTCATTGTATTATGCTTATTCTTCATTTCTACATATATCTTTTCTTTTTTTGATTTTTCAAATATTACATCAAATCCTTTTTCTGGCACTGTGCATTTATCAATATATTTAAAAATATTTTGATGAAAATATCCTATTGCATTTACATTAGTTCTATCTCTTTGTCTAACTAATTCAGCTTCTATTACCTCTTCAAATGTTTTTCTATACACTTTACTATCAAACACCATTTTTATTGGATCAATTATATTAGAATTAAATTTTCTTAAATCAATTCCATTTAAAGTTTGGTCATATGTAGCAATTGTGTTCTTTATATGTTCTTTTAAATCTTCTCTACTTATAAATTTAATATCATACATCTTCATTACCTCCTAATGCTTCCATTATAGATTCTCCAACATTTCTTGCTAATTCAACAGGTACAGCATTTCCTATTTGTTTATATATATCATTCATTTTCCCCACAAACTCCCAATTATCTGGAAATGATTGAATTCTTGCATATTCTCTAGTTGTAAAAGGTCTACTTTCATCAGGGTGACATCTATCTGTTTGTTTCATCATTGGTGAACAAGTAAGAGTAAGTGAAGGTTCATCCCAAGATAATCTTCTAGCTATTCCAGTTCTTCCTCCTCCCATAAAATAACAAGATTTCATATAATCTCTTGCTACATCATCTGGTAAATCTTTCCAATACCCTCCAGGTGGAACTAAATCAAATACTTTTTTCTTTTTTTCTGGATACTTTGCTCCTTCAGATTCTGGTACATCTTGCAATACATCTCTTAATACCGGCTTGTATTCATGTGGTTTTGGATATTCAAATTTTATTTTATCTTTCAGATCTGTTCTAATTCCTATTATTACAACTCTTTGCCTTTTTTCTGCTACTCCATAATCCCATGCATCTAGTACTTTCCATTCAACTTCATATCCTAAATCTTGAAAAACCTCTAACATAGTTTGTAAAGTTTTGCCTCCATCATGAGTAGTCAAACCTTTTACATTCTCTGCTAAAAACATCTTTGGGTGCAATTGCTTTAAAAATTCTGCATAGTAATAAAACATTGTTCCTCTTACATCATCAATTCCTAATCTTTTTCCAGCATAGCTAAAAGATTGACAAGGATATCCTCCTGATAGTAAATCTAATTCACCTTTTTGTAAATTAAACTCTTTTAGTAAATCTTTTTTTGAAAACTCTACAATATCTTCTTCTATAACATTCCAGTTAGGTCTATTCAATCTTAAAGTATCACATGCCTTCTTATCTATTTCTATTAAGCCAATTTCTTCAAATCCAGCTTTTTCTAGTCCTAAAGCTAATCCACCTGCCCCGGCAAATAGTTCTATACATTTTCTTTTCATAATCTTCTCCTTAAAAAATCTGTTTCATTCCTATTTTTTCAACATTCATTATTAATTTTTTATATTTTCTACCATATGCAAATGACTGAGGTGCTGTAAATTTAAACTTTTTTATTAATTCATTCAAGCTAATAGATTCATTTATTTCATACATATTTTCAATTGGAAATGCATACTTAGTTCCAGTTTCTACGTTAAATTCATCGTTTCCAAACCCATCAACCATAATTTTATTTGGAGTTGAAATTGGTTCTTTAACCTTTAATATATATTTTAACTCTTTAATCGGAGTCGGTACATATACCCATATGTAGTCCACTTTTTCTTTTGGAATTCTAGTTCTAAATTCATGATTCTTACTTTTATTTAAAATTCTTTTTACATATTGTTCTTTTATGCTCATAAAAACTATATTTTCCATATACTCCTCCATACTTTACTTACTATATCATAAAAAATTTGTTTTCTCAACAAATTTTTATTATTTTTTACAATATACATCAAAACTTATTTTATTATATAGTACAAGAATAGATGTCTAATATACACCCCCTAAAACACTAAAAGACAGAGCCTTTAACTTGTCGGATTTTCAAAAAAATGTTAGATTTTGTCTGACATTTTATATAATAACATTTTGTAATATTTTCTTACTATCTGTATGTCTTTATGATTTTTGGACATATTGTCCAAATTACTAATTCATCTGCTTTGCTATAAATAAAATTATTATATTTTGATAGTTTCATAAAGCTATCTGTATTAGGTTTGTTATATTTATTTTTTAATTCAATTATAATAGAATTTCTTAAATCATTAAATTCTTTATCTTTTAATTCCAAAAAATCATTTATTGTTCCACTCATTATCAATTCTTGATATGTTATTGGCTTATATTCTTCTAAGTATTTACTATATAAAACTCCATATTTACTTAACATCTTGCTTTTTCTCCTATACATTCAATAATCAAATTAATTCCATCCATGAATCCAACTTTATAAAACTTTTCGTTTTCATAGCCACCAATATTAATTAATTTATTACAATGTTTATCTATTTTTTCTAATATTATTTCTTTATCCTCTTCTTTAGCTAGCTTAGATATTTCGTCTTCTATTTTTTGATAGGTATCTTCTTCTTTTGTTATTTCTGAAATTTTCTTTTTATCGACATCATTTAGTATATATAAATCTTCTGCTCTAGTATTATACCAAGAATCAATAATAGACTCTTCTTGAAATGATTTTAATTCTTCCTTATTTAACATTTTTCATCTCTCCTTATACTTGATTTTAAATTGTTATATTTAGTAACTATATTTATTCTAACGTGCTCAATTTATAAAGTCTGCCCATTTTCAAAATTTTTTACTTTTTTCTCGTAGTGCAAGAATAGATGTATTACATCTTCCCCTAAAACTTTTGAAAGCAAAGCTTTCTAATAGTATTACTTTTACAAAAATGTATTACAAAAAGGCATACATTTTTATAATATATTTTTATTAATATAGCCTTACTCTTTTTAAGATTATATCAATTGTGGACAACCTGTCCACTTTTTATAATAAACTATTTACAAAACATATTTTCTTTTTTAGGCACATATCTTCACTCTCTGTAAGGATATGTGTATTTAGGACAACTTGTCCAACTTTGTATTTAATGATATTCTTCAAGCCAAGATTTTTATGTGTGTGTTCTTATTTATTATTTTTTTATTATTATTACTTATTATTATTTGTGTTAAATTTTTTAACATACTGTAGGCAATATTTTTAACACCTAGTCGTTTAAAATATGAATTACTAGTTGTTCACCTCGTGCACTACTGAATTTTTCAATACTTTCAAAAGCATTTCTTCATTAATTTTATAATAAGTCTTTGGTGGAATGTCAATATGTTTTACATCTAAAATTCCTACAGCTTGTAAAATTGATGTTGCTTTTCTTTGTTTATATGGGCTTAATCTTGTACTCTCTTCTATACTTTCTTTTGTAGCAAAAAAGTATCCAAATTTTAATTCATTTCTTTTTCTAAAATAATTCATTCTTCCATATAATTCACCTAGCATTACAGCTGAATTTACTCCAAATTTAGCTATTATATCTCTATTAGTCATTATAAAATTTGTACTAATAATATTTTCTTTTTTCATAGCTTTTCCTCCTTCATATACTTTAAAAGAGAAAGTAATTTTAAAATCACTTTCTCTTTGATTTGATTATTATATTTTCTACCTAAATCGTAAAACTTTTCAAATGTTGCTTAAAATGTAGTGACAAAATGAACCACGCACCTCCTTGGTGTCCCCCTTCTCCTGTCGGGTTATATAAAGTTACCAAAACTACTACTTGAGGATCATCTATTGGAGCAACACCACAAAAAGAGGTAACATATTTATTTGTATTTACACCATCTTCTGAAGTTCCTGTTTTTCCTCCTATTCTATACCCTTCAACTTTTGCATTTTTTCCGTGTTCCTTCTGATACAACAGATTCCATCATACTAAGCACTTTTTCAGAAGTTTCTTTAGATATAACTGTCCCATTATCCTCAACTGGTATATCTGTTACTTCTCCTGTTTTTTTATTAACTATTTGCTTTACTACTCTTGGTTTTATACTTTTTCCTCCATTAGCAATACTAGCTACTGCAGTTACTAACTGAATAGGCGTTATTTCAAATCTTTGACCAAAACTTATTGTAGCAAGTTCAACAGGTCCTGCTTTTTCTTTTGCTAAAAATATACTCCCTGCTTCTCCGGGCAAATCGATTCCTGTAGTTTTTAATAATTTAAATTTTTCTAGATATTCATAATATTTAGTTACACCTAATTTTTGACCTAATCCAATAAATACCGGATTACATGAATTCATTAGTGCTTCTCTTAAAGATTCTGCTCCATGAGGTCTATAATATCTCCAACATTTTATTCTAACTCCTGCAACTTCAATTCCACCAGTACAAGAAAATTCTCCAGCATTATCTGTGTCAGTTATTCCTTCTTCTAAAGCCGCAGATGCAGTTATTAACTTAAATACTGAACCTGGTTCATATGTATCTGCAATAGCTCTATTTCTCCAGACTGCTTGCAATTTTTTTGTTTTATCTTCTTGGCTTAAATCATTCCATGTATTTTTTAATTTTTCTGTATATGGTTCATACGGTTCATTTAAATTGTATGTTGGATATGTAGTCATGGCTAAGATATCTCCGTTTTGAGGATTCATAACAACTATGTTTCCACCATCTGTACACTCATTGTCTATACATGCTTCTTCTAAATATTTTTCTACAATTGATTGAATATTTAGATCAATTGTAAGTACTAAATCATTTCCATCTATTGCTGGTACATATTGTTCTCCTTCTTCTGATATTTCTCCTCCTTTTGCATCTGTTCTTCTTTGTATATACCCTTGTTCTCCTTTTAATTCCGAATCATATTTAGCTTCTATTCCATCTAGCCCTTGATTATCAGATCCGCAAAATCCAATTACTTGAGCTGCCAGTGTAGAATATGGATAATATCTTTTGGTATCTTCATCAATATTTATCCCTGAAGTAATCCCATTTTGCTCCATCCAAACTCTTAATTCATCAGTTTGTTCTTTTTCAACTTTTTTTACTATAGTTTCTATAGAACTTCTTTTACTTACTTTTTTTAATACAGTTTCATAATCTAGGTCAAATATTTCTGATAGTTTTTTTGCTACTTTTTCTTTATCATCTTCTTTAATATTTCCTGGATTCACTGTAACTGTTTCTACTGTACTGCTTACTGCTAATACATTTTCTCCTGTTGTATCATATATAGTTCCTCTTTTAGGATTTATTTTTCTATCAAGAGTTTGTTGTTCATAAGCTAAACTAGATAATTCTTTTCCCTGCACTAATTGAATGAAACCTAATCTAGTTATTAGACATAATATTATTAAAAATGATATAAAAAGAATATTTCTAAGCTTTTTCTTGCTAGATAATTTCATTTCATTCATAAACAAAATCCTCCTTATGTAATTGTATTAGGAAGATTCTGTTTTATTCAAAAAAATAATAAGTTGCTAGTATCTTTTCTTCTAACAACTTATCTATTAAATATTTTATTTACAAATTCTTGAAACCAATTAGTTTCATCTCTTATTATAACATCTTCTGTTGCTGGCTCCACATAGTCTTTTTTAGGTAATGTAACATATACTGTTTGTTTATTTGTTAGTTTTTGCATCCCTAATTTTTCTTTTGCAATTTTTTCAATATTATTAAAATTTAAACTATTTTCAATACTAACTTCTGATTGCTCATTTTCTTTTTCTAAAGATGCTAATTCTTTTTTCAATTCTTGTACTTGATTGAATTTTTCATTTATTTGGGAATTTCTATAACTTATGGTCAAAAGCACAACAAAAATTCCAATGACAATTAATGTTAATTGTCTTTGTCTTTTCTTTTGTGATGATGATATCTGAACTTTTTGGCGTGGTATGTCTTCAACTATCTCTAGTTTTCTTTTTTTGCTTTTTCGTTCATAATTTGGTTCTAACTTTTTAGGGCTAGTACCATATTGATATCCAGCTCTTGCCATATGTTATTCACCTCCCTACATAACCTACATTTTTTCAAAAATTCTAAGTTTAGCACTTTTGCTTCTAGAATTTTCTTCTTGTTCTTCCTTACTAGCTATTATTGGTTTTCTAGCTATTATCTTCCCTAATTTTTTCGCTCCACAAACGCAATATGGTAAATCACTTGGACAAGTACATTTACCTATCGCATCTATAAATGCATTTTTTACTGCTCTATCTTCCAAAGAATGAAATGTTATTACACATATTCTGCCACCTGGCTTTAAACAATCAATTGAATCCTTAATTGTGTTATATAACGGTTTTATTTCATTATTTACTTCTATTCTTATTGCCTGAAAAGTTCTTTTTGCTGGATGGCCATCATTTTGTTTAGACTTTGGAATAGATTTTTCTATAATTTCAACAAGTTCTTTTGTTGTTTCTATTTCTTTTATTTTTCTTTGTTCACAAATATTTTTTGCAATCCTTCTAGAAAATCTTTCTTCACCATATTCATATATTATATTTGCTAAATCTTCTTCGCTATATGAATTAACAAGTTCTTTTGCAGATAATCTTTGTGTTTTATCCATACGCATATCTAGATTGTTTTCTCCAAGATAGCTGAATCCTCTATTTCTTTCATCTAGTTGATATGATGAAACTCCTAAATCAAGTAAAATTCCATCTACTTTTTGTATATCTAAACGATTTAATATTTTTTTTATATTATCATGATTATCGTGAACATATTCAACATTGCTAAAGTTTTTTAGTTTTTCCCTTGCCGCCATTAATGCTTCTTCATCTCTATCTATTCCTATTAATTTACCATTTTGAGACAATCTTTTAACAATTTCTGTACTGTGACCAGCACCACCTAAGGTACCATCAACATAAATGCCATCTGGTTTTATATCTAGTCCTTCTATACATTCATTTAACATTACTGGCTTATGCTTAAATTCCACTTTTTACACTCCTTGTTGCTTACTTTTAATTTAATACTCTTACAGCTGGTATAAAATACCAGCTGCTTTTATCAAATATGTATACTTTCATTTGGCTTAAACTCTTGTAAGATTTCATTTGTACTTTTGTCTTTTTTGGAATCTTATATAATTTCTTTAGCAACTTTATATCTTTTGTATATTTATCTTTTGTTCAATTTATCTTTTGTAATTTAAATCTTCTGTATTTTCATCTTTTGTATATTTGTCTTTGGTTTCTTACATTTATCTTTTGTATATTTGTCTTTTGTTTCTTATATAAACTTTTTCAAGTTATATACCTAACATTGTCATATTTTCAGCAATTTCATCTGCTGATATATTTTCATCACATTTTTCCCATGTAGCTTTATCCCAAATTTCTAGTCTTGTCCCAACTCCAATTATAACTGCTTCTTTTTCTAAATTAGCCGCTACTCTTAAGTTATTTGGAATTAAAAATCTACCTTGTTTGTCTAACTCACATTCTGTAGCTCCTGATAAGAAAAATCTTACAAAGTTTCTAGCATTTCTATCTGAAAGTGGTAATGTTTTTAATTTTGTTTCGAAATTTAACCATTCTTCTTGTGAAAACGCAAATAAACATCCATCTAACCCTTTTGTTACGATGAACTTTTCTCCCATGTCTTGTCTAAGCTTTGCAGGCATTATCATTCTGCCTTTTGCGTCTAACGAATGCTCGTATTCACCTATTAGCAATTAAATTTCACCTCTTTTTCACTTTCTACCACTTTGTACCACTTTTCTCCACTTCGATTAAATTTTAATATAACTTTTATTAATTTGCAATAGTTTTTTATAATTTTTTTGAATTTTTTTATTTTTTTTGCTTTTTTACTTCAAATTTTACTTTTATTTATTTCTCACTATTTATTTTCTTTATCTCAAAAAAATAGACTTAAGAAATTTTTCTTAAATCTACTAAGTTAATTTTCTAATTTATAGTTGTGCTTGTTGGTCCTGTACCAACTACATCTTCTTGCAAAGTTCTCCAAGTGTTACATCCCACTATTCCATCAGCTGAAAGTCCTCTAGCTCTTTGGTAACTAATAACAGCATTTTGCGTTGCAGAACCAAATATTCCATCTAGTCCATTAGTTCTATATCCTAAAGTATTCAAATCATCTTGAGCAATTAACACATAATTACTTAAACTTCCTCTTCGTATTGTTGGAAATCCACCAGAAGAGCAGGCTGGTTTTCCAAATCTTTTATCAAAATGTACCCATGTAGGTGTTAAAGATTGGGGCTCCACATAGCTCCATATACCTGAACTATTCGCAGAATTCCATAATCTATTTCTTTGTGTACTTGTCAATCTTTGCCCTACATCAAAAGCCACACCAGCATAATGCTGACTTTGATTTCCATGTCCTCCTTCATATGGTCTTTTAAATGCAAAGCCAACAGGAATAGGTCCTCCATATATATACCTTTGACTATTCCATGTTTGCATTGTTCTTTTAGTTGTCCATAAAATATTACTTTTACTAGAACCTCTAAATTCTTTTACCTTTAATGTTCCATTTGTGTTATATGGCATTGGTGAATCTTCATCTCTGTAGTATGTTTCCATTCTATCTGTATCATTATTAAAAACTAATATTTTAGCCATAAAAATAATCCTCCTATTATAGTCTTTTTACTATAATATGTAAGGATTATTTTTGTGTTACTTTTTATTTTACTTCTCTTGCTTTTACAACAACACGCATCTTACTATCATCTGTACAAGTTATTAATGTAACTTCCTTATTACCATTTGTAAGTTGAGTTGTACAACTTACATCTTTCGGATCAACTTGATAATTATTATATACTCTATAACTAACTTTATTATTAGACAAATCTGTTATTTCTATTATATCTCCAACTTGTAAAGTTGGTACTTTACTAAAAAATTTTGTATTTCTATAATTATGTCCTACTATACAGAAATTTCCCACTTCATTTGGGTTGGCTCCCCAAAATTTTACTGGAGATATTTTTAATAATGCTTCTGTTTCCTCTTCAGAATCAGTCTTACCATCAATTATCGCATATTGTACATTTATTTTTGGGATATTTATTGTAGCTATTGTAGAATATTCATATCCTTGTGATGTTTTCTTAGTTGTAGTAGCACTTGTTTGAACTGTTGATTGAGTATCAACAATTTCAGCTGATTGTTCTTCTTCATCTAGTACTACTATCATAACATTATTTTTTGCTACTGTTGTATCTGTTGTTTCTTGCAAGTCTGCTAATATCTTTTGAGATACTTCTTCACTTTTATTTCTATCATATTCCGCATATATACAAAAAGAAATTAAAATGCATATCAAAAAAACGGATAAAAAAAAGTTAAATTTGTATACCTTCTTTTTCCTCTTTAATTCTGGTGTTATATATAATTTTTTTGTTACTAAAATTTGATTCATTCTTTTCTCCTAAATTATATATTATGCATATTAATTATATCATACTAAAAAATAAAAATCCACTAATTTAAACTAATATATACTACTCTTTTTGGTCTTTTATTTTTTCAAAACTATATTTGTAATTTTTGCAAAATCTTCTATTTTTAATTTTTCTGCTCTAACATTTTCATCTAAGTTTAATTTATTTAATATTCTAATTCCTTCTTCCTTATTAATAAAAACCTTTGCATTTGTTAATGCATTTAATAATGTTTTTCTTCTTTGCATAAATGCACATTTTATTATTCTAAACATAACCTCTTTATTTCTTACATCTATTGGCGGATTTTTTCTAATGTTTAGTTTAATTACTTTTGACGTAACTTCTGGCTCTGGTATAAAGGAATCATTTGGTACCTCTAATATTGCTTCAGCTTCTGAATAGTAATATATCGAATATGTAATTGCACCTGTTTCTTTATCTCCTGGTATTGCAATTAATCTATCTGCCACTTCTTTTTGAATCATTACAGTAATACTATCTAAATCTAGTTCTTCTTCTAATAATTTCATTATTATTGGTGTAGTGATATAGTATGGTAAATTTGCTACAATCTTTGCATTTTTTAAGTGTCCTTCTTTTTTGTTTCTTTCAATCAATTCTTTTAAATCTACTTTCAAAACATCTTTTTGAATTAATTCAAAATTATTATATAGAGAAAATCTATCTTCTAATATTTTTACCATCCTTTTATCTAATTCTATAGAAATAACTTTTCCTGCTCTTTCTAATAGTGGCTTTGTTAAAGTTCCAAGTCCTGGCCCAATCTCTATTACTAAATCTTCATTAGATATATTTCCAGCATCAACAATGCCTTCTACTACATTATCGTCTATTAAGAAATTTTGACCTAAAGACTTGTTTGCTTTTATATTATATTTCTTCATTATAAATCTTGTTTCTTCTAAAATATTTTCCATTTTCTTTCCTCTTTTTTCTTTTCATCTATTTTATTATACATTCCCTTTTTTTTCAAGTTTTTATTGCTTTTTATCTTTTTTTAATATAAAATATAATTGCAATTTTTCAAACAAAAGAGGTGATTTATATGAATAAGAAATCTAATAAAAAAATAGATAATAAAAAGCAAAAACAAAAAAACAAAAAAGATACTTCTAAAACAAATATAAATAATTCCAAACCTAAAGTAATAAGGATAAACACAGATTATGAATCAAAAAACTTTATAAACGCTAAAAAGCTTCGCTTAAATCTAATTATATCTGTATTAATATTTGTTTTACTGATTGGAAGAATTGGTTTCCTTCAATTTGTACAAGGAAGCTATTTAAAAGAGCTTGCATATAAACAACAAACTATTAATCAAATTATTAGTCCTAAGAGAGGAAACATCTACGATTCTACTGGGAAAGCTTTAGCAATTAGCGCTCAGGTAGATACTATTACAATTAATCCTTCGAAGATTTCAAAAGAAAATGATGACAGTGCTACAAAAGCCTTAAAAGAAAAAGTAGCTAAAGGCTTATCTGATATTTTTTCTCTAGACTATAACGAAACTTTAGAAAAAGTAAATAGTACTTCACAAGTAGAAACTATAGCAAAGAAAGTAGAACAAGATAAAGTTGATGAATTAAAACAATGGATGGAAGATAGTGATATTTCTGTTGGTATAAATATAGATGAAGATAGTAAAAGATATTATCCTTACGATACTGTTGCTTCAGCTGTTATTGGATTTTGCGGTAATGACAATCAAGGACTATCTGGTATTGAATATAAATGGGATTCTGTACTAACGGGAACACCAGGAAAGATAGTAAGTTCTAAAGGAAGTGATCAACAAGAAATTCCAAATGCAGAAGAAACGTATATATCTGCTGAAAATGGAAGCGACTTAACTCTTGCTTTAGATTTAAATATCCAAACAATTGTAGAAAAATATTTAAAACAAGCTGTAGAAGAGAACGATTGTAGAAGAGGTCGGAAATGTTATAGTAATGGATCCAGAAACCGGTGATATTTTAGCAATGGCTTCTTATCCAAATTATAACCTAAACACTCCATATACCCCAAATGAAACTTTGGCCAAAACTTATGATTCACTTTCTACAGAAGGAAAAAGTGAAGCTTTATATAAAATGTGGGTAAATAAATCTGTTGGTGAAACTTATGAACCTGGATCAGTATTTAAATTAATTACATCTGCAGTTGCCCTTGAAGAAGGAATAACAACTACTGATATTGAAACTGATTTTTATTGTCAAGGATATGAAGAATTTCCAGATGTATCAAACAAAACTATAAAAATAAAATGTTGGAGAGCAACTCCACATGGAGAACAAAGCTTAAGAGATGCTCTATGTAATTCTTGTAACCCTGCATTTATGCAATTAGGTGCTAGAATTGGAGCCCCTACTTTATATAAATACTATGAAGCTTTTGGTCTATTTAATTCTACTAATAGCGGCCTATATGGAGAGCAAAGTAGTATATTCCATAATTTAGAAAATGTTGGCCCTGTTGAACTAGCTACTATGTCTTTTGGTCAAAGGTTAAATATTACGCCTTTACAAATGATTACAGCTGTATCGTCTATAGCAAATGACGGAATCTTAATGAAACCTAGAATAGTAAAATCTATAACCAATACTGATACTGGAGCTGTTACAGAGGTTCCAACAGAACAAGTAAGACAAGTAATTTCTAAAAAAACTTCTGAAGAAGTAAAATCTATGATGGAATCTGTTGCTACAGTAGGTACTGGAAAAAATGGCGCGGTAGTCCGGATACTCAGTTGGAGGAAAAACTGGTACTTCCGAGCCAACAGAAGCAAATAAAGATGAGGGTTATGTTGCATCTTATGTAGCTATTTCTCCTATCGAAGACACGAAAGTTGTTTTGCTTCTTGCATTATATGATCCTGACCCTGAAAACAAAATAAATGGACATCAAGGAGGACAAGTTGCTGGACCAGTAGTTTCTCAAATGTTAACAGAAATATTACCATACTTAGGAGTTCCATCAGATTCCACTATATCAGACAATACTGTTTCTAGTAACTTAATAACTGTTCCAGATGTTAGGAACAAGACTGTTGTAGAAGCAGAAAAAGCATTAAAAGATGCAGGATTTAAAGTAAAAACTTATGTAGATGGAGATGCAAATACTTTGCTTGTAAGTGACCAAACGCCAAAACCTGGTGTCTCACTTGGAAAAAACTCTGTAATAGTTTTATATGGAGAAGGAAGCTCAGTATCAACATCAGTTACTGTTCCTGATTTAAAAGGTATGAATGCATCTGAAGCTACTAATACATTAAGACAAAAGAATTTAAATATTAGTATCGAAGGAAGCCGGTACAGTTTCAACTCAAGATTATTTAAAAGATGAACAAGTTCCTGAAGGTACAGTAATAAGAGTTACTTTAAAACAAACTTTAACTGATGCTCATTAGTATAGATAAAAATAAAACGTATGAAATAAATCATACGTTTTATTTTTATATTTTATCTATTTTCAGCAATATAATATCCTACTCCTCTTTTGGTAATTAATATTTTTGGAGCTGATGTATCTCTCTCAATTTTTTCTCTTATTCTTCTAACTGTTACATCAACTGTTCTAATATCTCCATAATATTCATATCCCCATACTTTTTCTAATAAAACCTCTCTTGTAACAACTTGTTCTGGTTGAGAAGCTAAGAATTTTAAAACTTCAAATTCTCTTAAAGTAAGATCAATTATCTCTCCTCTTACTTTTACTTCAAATTTATCTAAATCTAATTCTAGATCTCCTACTACAATTTTACTTTCTTTCTTTTTATCATCTTTATTTTCTTTTATAATATTATCTCTAGAAACAGCTTCCACTTTTCGTAAATTTGCTTTTACTCTAGCAACTAATTCTCTTACACTAAATGGTTTAGTAATATAATCATCTGCGCCAAGTTCTAAACCTAAAATTTTATCTATTTCTCCATCTTTAGCTGTTAACATTAAAATTGGAACATTTAGTGAATTTTTTATTCTTTTGCATACTGATAAACCATCCAACCTTGGAAGCATAATATCTAGTAAAATCAAATCAGGTTTTTTCTCCAAAGCCATATTTACAGCAGTAATACCATCACTTGCAGTTATTGTCTTGTAACCCTCTTTTTCTAGATTATATACTAATATATCAACTATTGGTTGCTCGTCATCTACTATTAATATTGTTTTTATATCATCTATTTGTTCATCCACAAAAACTCCGCCTTTCTACCTTAGCTTTATTTTCATAGTATATTTATATCACAATTAAATTCAATATACAAGGCTTTTTATAAAATTTTTCCTCCACCAATTACTATTCCTTCATTCTCATAAAATACTACAGATTGCCCTCTAGTAATTGCTCTTTGTTGTTCTTCGAATTTCACTTTCGCCTTTCCCTCTGTTATAACCACTTTTGCCTTAGCTTCTTTTGCTCTATACCTTATCTTAGCATAACATTCAAATTCTTCTCCAGCATCTATTATAAAATTCAAATTATCCGCATATAATATATCTTTATATAATTCTTTTTCTGTTCCCACTATAACTTCATTTTTTTCTATATTTAATTCTATTACATATAATGGTTCTTTATACGAAATTCCTAACCCTTTTCTCTGTCCTATAGTATAATTTATTATTCCATTATGTTTTCCCAATATTTCTCCATTTCTTAAAACTATATTACCTGGTCTGACTTTGTCTATATATTTTACTAAAAATTCTTGATAATTATTATTTGGAATAAAACAAATTTCTTGACTATCTTTCTTTTTAGCTATTTTCAATCCTGCTTTTTCAGCTATATTTCTTGTATCTTCTTTATTTGTATAATTTTGTAAAGGGAATAATATATGTGGTAATTTTTCTTTTGAAATAGAGTATAAAAAATAGGTTTGATCTTTTTTTATTTCTTCTGCTTTTTTAAGCACATATTGTTTATACTTATTAGAATACTCTATTTTAGCATAATGTCCTGTTGCTATATAGTTACAATTTAATTCTTCGGCTAAATCATAGAATTTGCCAAATTTCAAATATTTATTACATTCTATACAAGGATTAGGCGTACTTGCCTCTTTATATTCATCAATGAAGTTCTTTATTACATGACATTTAAAATCTTCTTTACAATCTATAACATGATGCTCTATTCCTAATTTTTCACAAACTTTTTTTGCGTCACGTATTGATTCTTCTGCTTTTTCCTTTTCCATATTATTATTTGGAGACCATAATTTCATAGTACATCCAACAACTTCGTATCCTTGTTCTTTTAATAAAATTGCTGATACGGAACTATCTACTCCTCCGCTCATTCCAAGTAAAACTCTATTATTCATATAATAATTCCTTTCTCATATTACCTTCAATATTATATCATAAACATACATTAAAAATCCAGCTCAATGAGCTGGATTTTATAACAGGTTATTACTGAAATCTTCTTTTACTATTTCAGGTAAGTCACTACCTTCAACATCTGTAAAACAATCATATTGCTCTGTGCCATACATAATGAATTATTTCATCAAATTCTTCACAAGCAATTTCATTCGAGGTTAACTGCTCTGTTTTTTCTTGTTTGGTATAGTAGATGTATGCTCGATTATGAGTTCGATTAATAAATATTTTGTCATCACATACTCTAAAGTCAATTCAAAAGGCATTAGATTTTTTCCCATTAACCACTGGCTCTTTGTTGTCACTTTCACCAAATCTCTGCTCTTTTGAATCTTCTATAACTATTTCATCTTCTTTTCCTTTTTGTGAAGTCGAAATTTTTTCAGATTCACTCTTTATTCTTGGAATATACAAAATATAATCTAACCCGAGTGCTTTAGCCTTTAACGCTAACTGGACATCAACAGTAAGAAGTGTCATTCTCTCATTTACTGGTAAATCAATCATATATTGAAGTAATACTTCATCATGATACTTATTTTCCATATTTCGTCCAAAAGGTACTAATCTTACACGTTTATCTGTTAAAAATTCTTTACTATATTTTCTAATATTATATGCCAAATTATTTTTATCAAAACTTGTTGATTTAAAATTTTTCTTGTCATCAAACTCAATAATAGTTCTGTAAATGATAGTGATTGATTTTGCTTCTTCTAGCAATTTACAACATTTAACATACCCTAAAGCTGATGTGTCAAGTATTATGTTCTTAAAATTAGCATTTTCAGAATAAGTATAGTCAGTAGAATTTTTTTCACTTTGAATAAACGCTTTTTCTTTTTTTACCTTTTTATTTTTTTTCTCGTCGCTAATATTCAGTTGTCTTAAAAGTTGAGCAGATGTTGATTCTTTATAGCCTAAGTCTAAAAAATATTGAATAGTAATAGTTTCTTTTGGAAAATTGTTTATAGTTTTCCGAATTTCTTTTGAAGTTTTCCCCTGTCTAATTAAGGATCCAATCTCTGATTTTTTTCTCATAAAGTCCTCCCAATGCAATATTTATTGCATTTTCTCAAAATTAAATCCAATTTAATTTTACCACATTATGTTAATTGTGTCAAATATAGAGAGAACTGATACATTTAATATATCAGTTCTTTCTATCTATTTCTTTAAATCAAGTTTTATATGAACATCTTCTAACTGTTTTTCAGAAACTTTTGATGGAGCTCTCATAAGTAAATCTCTAGCTTTCTTATTTTTAGGGAATGCTATAATTTCTCTTATATTTTGTGAATTAGCAATTAACATTACCATTCTATCAACTCCAGGTGCTGCGCCTGCATGTGGAGGAGTTCCATATTGGAAAGCGTTATACAATGCTCCGAATCTATTTTTTACTTCTTCTTCAGTATATCCTGCGATTTCAAATGCTTTTACCATTACTTCTGGATTGTGATTTCTAACCGCTCCTGATGCCATTTCATATCCATTACATACTAAATCATATTGGTATGCAAGTATATCTAATGGATTCATATTTTCTAATGCTTCTAATTCACCTTGAGGCATTGAGAATGGGTTATGGCTAAAATCTATTGTTCCTTCATCAGATAATTCATACATTGGGAAATCTACTATAAAGCAAAATCTATATACATCTTTTTCTAATAAGTCTAATCTTTTCCCTAATTCTATACGAACTAGTCCTGCAATTTTTTGTGCCTTTGGTAATTCATCTGCTATGAAGAATATTGCTGAACCATTTTCTGCGTCAAAATCTTTTTCTAATTTTCCCTTCATTTCTTCAGTTATAAATTTAGCAATTCCACCAGTTACACTTCCGTCTTTTTCTATTTTAGTCCATGCTAATCCTTTTGCTCCTACTTCTTCAGTTGTTGCAAATTCTCCCATTTTGTCAAAGAATTTTCTTCCTTGCTCTGCACCGTTTGGAACTACTATCGCTTTTATCGTCTTGTTTTCAAATGCTTTAAATTCAGAACCTTCAAACACTTTAGTTACATCTTGAATAATTAGAGGATTTCTTAAGTCTGGCTTATCTATACCATATTTCTCCATAGCTTCTTTATATGGTATACGAATAAAAGGTCCTTCATCTACTTTCCAATTTGTAAATTTTTTAAATGTATATGGTACAACTTCTTCTATAACTTTAAATACATCTTCTTGAGTTGCAAAACTCATTTCAAAATCTAATTGATAAAATTCCCCTGGTGCTCTATCTGCTCTTGGATCTTCGTCTCTAAAGCATGGCGCTATTTGATAATATTTATCAAATCCTGACACCATTAACAATTGTTTAAATTGTTGTGGTGCTTGAGGTAAAGCATAAAATTCTCCTGGATTTAATCTACTAGGAACTAAATAATCTCTTGCACCTTCTGGAGATGAATTAGCTAAAATTGGAGTTTGTATTTCAGTAAATCCTAATTCGTCCATTCTATCTCTTAAAGTTTTTAAAATTTTTGAACGTAATAATATATTGTTATGTAATTTCTCATTTCTTAAATCTAAGAATCTGTATTCTAATCTTAAATCTTCCCTTACTTCTTGATCTACATTTATTTCAAAAGGAAGTATATTTTTACATTTTCCTAGAACTTCTATTTCAGTAGCAACAACTTCTATCTCTCCTGTTGACATTTTCAAGTTTTTGTTACTTCTTTCCACTATTTTTCCTTTTATGTGTATACAACTCTCTGTTGGTATATTTTTAATCTTTTCTTCTAATTTTTCATCATTTATTACTATTTGTGTTATTCCTTTTTCATCTCTTAAATCGATGAAAATCATACCTCCTAGATTTCTTACTTTTTGAATCCAGCCAGCTAGTTCTACTTCTTCACCTACATTTTTTATATTTAATTCTCCACAATTTTTTGTCCTATACATTTTACTTATTCTCTCCTTATTTATCTAGCACTATATTAACAGCATATATAATATCACATTTTTAGTCAAATATCAATCATTTTTAATAATCCTTGATTTTTTTATTTTTTAATGCTATTATTTTTATATATTACATATGAGGAGATAAAAAATGAAAAATGAAAATTTTGATTTCTATGATAAGACTTCTTTAAAATCATATAATTTAGACACTAGTATGAGATATCAACTAAACATGTTAGATAGATTAGATGTATTCACTAGGAAACATTGTGAAAATGTTGCAAGTTTAACTTGTAGAATATGTAAATATTTGCATTGTTCAAAAGGTTTTACAGAATATTGTACAATATGCGCATATTTACATGATATAGGTAAACAATTTATTCCAGCAAAAATCTTACAAAAACCTGGAAAACTTACTGACGAAGAATATGAAATAATGAAAACTCATACAACTATTGGATACCAAATGTGTATGGATGATTTAAAATTAAGACCTTATGCAGCAGGTCCTATATATCATCATGAAGCTTTAGACGGATCACGGATATCCAAAAGGATTAACAAAGAAGGATATTCCTTATGAAGGACAAATAATTAGAGTAGCTGATGAATATGATGCTATTGTAAGTAAGAGACAATATAAATCCCATATAGGAATTTCTGATACACTTAAGATATTAATAGAAAATACTAAACCACATGAAAATATACAAAAATCTGCAGTTTTAAATGAAATAGCAACTAACACAAAGCTTGGTAAAGATAATCCTATCATTGTAAGAGCTCTATTCAAAGTAGTTATAGATGACATAGAATATGAAATTTCATGTGTTTTAGATTATTTAGAAGATTTAAAAAAAGAATTAAAAAGATTTAAAGAAATCGATAAATATAAAGAAAAAATGGAAAATTCAAAAACCGAGAAAAAAAAGAACTATTACTTAGAAGGGATGAAATGTCTATTACTTGAAAATGAAACTATTGAATCATATACTGATATAAAAGCTCAATACGAAAAAGCCTATGATACTAGAAAAAAAATCATAGATAATCTATTTAACGAAATTAAAATAATAAAAAAATTAAAAGTTTAAGAGGAACCTTTTTAGTTTCCTTTATCTTTTATTTGATACTCTTATTATTAATCTCCCAATCCAAAGCTTACTCCCAAAGCATTATTGACTTTATCTATTATTTTTTCATCATCTATATGACCAATTCTTTCTTTTAATCTACTTTTATCTATTGTTCTAATTTGCTCTGCAAGCACTACAGAATTACTTTTTAATCCACAAGTCGATGAATCTATCTCTATATGAGTAGGTAATTTGTTTTTTCCTGTTTGAGAAGTAATTGCTGCAGCAATTACAGTCGGACTATATTTATTTCCTAAATCATTTTGTATTATTAGTACCGGTCTTATGCCACCTTGCTCTGAGCCTACTACTGGACTTAAATCTGCATAAAACATATCTCCTCTTTTTATTTGCATATTTTTCACTCCTAATATTACTTTATTGTCAAGTATATCTATTAGCATTTAAATATTAGTTAAAGTATCAAAAGATTTAGTCTTTATTATCTAATTCTTTATTTCTACTTCTCTATATAATATGTAAATTGAATTATTTTTGTTAACATATTTAATATCCATCTTTTTAGGCAAATTTGTTCTTTTATCTAAATACAACTTTTTTACTATTTTATTTCTATTTTCTCCTATTTCTGTTTCTAAAATAATTTCTTCGTTATTTTCAGTTATTTTCGACTTACTAGACTCTTTATATTCTTTAACAAAAGTATTTAAATCCATATTATTGTCTGATATATATTGATAGTTTTCAAATACTTTGTTTACATCTAATTTAGAATTTTCTAATGTAAGTTTTCCGATCTTTTTTTATTATTCTTACTCCTGCTATATTTTCTGGTTCTATTACTTCTTGTGTATTTTCATTTTCTCCAAAATATTCTTGTTTTATCACATACTTATTCTCATTTTTATTGCTTTTAACTTCTACTTCTATTGTCGCTTTGTATGAACTAATATTTAAAATATCATCAATCTCTACTTGACTAATAATATTATTTCCAATTTTAATTTTTTTAGCCATAAGTATTAGAAAAATAATAAAAAATATAATTATTATAAAAAATATTATTGTTTTTTTTCGTTTCAAAACTTCCTCCAAATAAAAAATATAGTGTATTATTAACACTATATCTTTATTCTATAAGGTTTTAAAATATTCTTGTATTTTATCTGTCAATTCTTTTTTATCTTCTATCACATTTATTGAGTTTCTAAATTCACTTGAATTTTTTAAATTTTTTGTATACCAGGCAATATGTTTTCTTAATTCTTTTACTGCTATTTCACCTTTTTCTTCTACTGCTAAATCTATATGTTTCAAAATTGTATTTAGTTTTTCAGCTATACTAGGTTTTGATAGTTTTTCTCCTGTAGAAAGATAATGTTTTATTTCTCTAAATATCCATGGATTTCCAAAAGCACCTCTTCCTATCATAATTCCATCTACACCAGTTTTTTCAAACATTTCTTTTGCAGATTCTTCATCTACAACATCTCCATTTCCTATAACTGGTATTGAAACTGATTCTTTTACTTTCTTTATAATATCCCAATCTGCTTTTCCAGAATAAAATTCGCTTCTTGTTCTACCATGTATTGTTATTGCAGATATCTTTTCCTCTTCTGCAATTTTAGCAATTTCTTCTGCTACGATATTTTCATTATTCCAACCCTTTCGAATTTTTAAAGTAACAGGAACTTTTGAATTTTTTACAACAGCCCTAATTACTTTTCTTGCTTGTTCCAAATCTAAAAGTAGTTTGCTTCCATCTCCATTTTTTACAACTTTAGGAGCTGGACATCCCATATTTATATCTACAATATCTGCAAACTCGCTAACATATTTTGCGGCATATGCCATTGTTTCTTCATCACTACCAAAAATTTGAACACTTACAGGTCTTTTTTCATTGTCTATATTTAATAATTTCTTTGTTTTTGAATCATCATGAAAAATTGCTTTTGAGCTTACCATTTCAGTACAAACTAAACCGTGGTCCAAATTCTTTACATATAATTCTAAATGCTTTATCTGTTATTCCTGCCATAGGAGCTAAAATTATATTATTATCTAATTCTACATCTCCTATTTTTAATTTATGTAAGTACATTTTTTACTCCTATTTTACAAAAATTGTTTTTTGTCTTTTACTACTAATGTTTAATAATATTCCTACACATATAAAATTAGTAATTAAAGAACTTCCTCCATAACTTATAAATGGTAAAGGTACTCCTGTAATTGGTAATAGTCCCATAACCATTCCTATATTTTCTACCATGTGGAATAAAAATATTCCTGTAATTCCTGTTGCTATTAAAGATCCTACAGAATCTTTGGCTGTTTTAGCTACATATAAGGACTTGACTATCAGAAAAACATACAAAATTATTACTGAAACAGCAACAATAAATCCCATTTCCTCACCAATTACGGCAAATATAAAGTCTGTTGTTTTAGGATATAAAAATCCTAGTTGAGTTTGATTTCCCTTTAATAGTCCCATTCCAGTAAGTCCACCTGCACCAACAGCTAATTTAGATTGTATAATGTTATATCCTGCACCTCTTGGATCTGATTCAGGATTTAAGAATATATCTATTCTTTGTTTAGCATGTTCTGGCAAAATAAAGTTATACGCTATTGGTATAGCAATTACTATTAATATCACACATCCAATGATATATCTTTTATCTAGTCCTGCTGTAATAAGCATCATTGCTATAGCCACCATAAATGCTGCTGCTGTACCATAGTCTGGTTGTTTAATAATTAATAATACAGGCAATCCTAATGCAGCCAACAATATTAATAATCTTGTAGGTCTATTGATTTCATCTTTACCTCTAATCTGGACTTTAGTAATAATATATGCTAAAAATAAAATCACAAAAACCTTTGCAAATTCACCTGGTTGAAAAGAAAATGAACCTATATCAAACCAGCTGGTAGCACCATTTATTGGTTTTGTAAATAATACCGCTATTAACAAAACTATAAATATTCCGATATAATACTGGAGATGCTTTTACTAATAATTCATAATCTATAATCATTACAGCTAACATTATGACAATACTTATTGTAAGCCAAATACATTGTTTATAAAATTCATCGTATTCTGCATTTTGAGTTGCAGAAAATAGCGCAATTAATCCTATAAAACATAAGATAATTGCGACTATTAAAATACTCCATTCAATATTTTTTAATTCTCTTTTTCTCATTAAACCACTCTTTTTCTTATTTATTTTCTGATTTAATTTCTTCTTTAGTCTCTTCAGAAGTTTTTTCTACATCCTCTTTAACTTCTTTATTATCTTCTTCATCTTCTTTTTTAGTTTCTTTTTTCTTTTTTCCCTCTTTTTTATCTTCTTCATTATTTTCTTCTTTTTCTTTATCAGCTTCTTCAATTTTTTCTTGTTCTTTGCTTTCCTCTTTTTTGTCAGTTTCTGAAGCCTTAGCTTCTTCCGTAGTAGTTTTAGCATCTACTTTTCTAGCTTCGTTTTTTATATTTAGTATAGGTATATTAGCATATAAAGCTGGTGCTCCATTAGTTCCATCTGAGTTTTCTTTATTAGTAAGTCTAACATCTATTGCACTTTCATCTACATCTATATATTTTTTTATTACTTCAATTATTTCTTGTTTCATTAGCTCAAGAAAATCTGCTGAAACATTTGCTCTATCTTGCATTAATACCAAATGTAATCTCTCTTTTGCTGCTTCTTTAGAATTTGAAACAGTATTTTCTTGTTTTTTAGTTAGCTTTTTTAAAAAATTAGTTATGTTTTCAAACATTATCTCTACTTACCCCCAAATTGTTTTTTATCTTCTAAATAAGTTTTTAAGTTTTGCAAAAAATCCTTGTTCTCTTCCAGGGATAGTTACTTCTATCTTTTCTCCTAATACTCTTTTTGCAATTTCAATATATGCTTTTCCTGATGGTGCTTTTTTATTTTGAATAACTGGTTCTCCTTTATTGGTTTGTGTTATTATATATTCATCATCTGGAACAACACCTATTAAATCTATAGATAATAAATCTACTATATCATCAACGTCCATCATTTCACCTTTTTTTACCATATTAGGTCTAATTCTATTTATAACTAGTTCTGGATTTTTTATTTCTGATGATTCTAAAAGTCCTATTATTCTGTCAGCATCTCTTATTGCTGATATTTCCGCGGTTGTTACAACTATTGCACGATCTGCACCTGCTATAGCATTTTTAAATCCTTGTTCTATTCCTGCTGGGCAGTCTATAAGTATATAGTCAAATTCTTCTTTTAATTTTCCTACCAAGTTTCTCATTTGTTCTTCATTTACTGCGCTTTTATCTCTTGTTTGAGCAGCTGGTAGTAGGTATAATTCTTTAAATCTTTTATCTTTTATAAGGGCTTGTCTTAATTTACATTTTTCTTCTACAACATCAACAATATCATATACTATTCTATTTTCTAGTCCCATAACAACATCTAAGTTACGAAGTCCAATATCTGTATCTATTAAAGCTACTTTTTTACCTTCTAATGCTAAACTTGAACCCAAATTTGCTGTTGTTGTTGTTTTTCCTACTCCACCTTTACCTGATGTTATAACTATTACTTCTCCCATAATTCTCCTCCTTAGGATTTTAAAAACACATTTTTAATAGCTATATAATATAACGAAAACGTGAAAAAGTCAATGAATTTTACACCAAAATAACAAAAATGTTTCTAAAATATTACAAAATAATTACAAAGTTGTTTCTTTTAGGGATTTGGTGGTTTTAGAAAATCTGTTTTCTAGAATTAAATAAAAATGAGTTTATCAATAACTAAAATATTAGGTTTTATTTATGAATTCTAATTTTATTATTCGTATATTATCTTCTCAAATCTACTATAAAAGCTACTAAATTTGGTATTAGTAGCTTTTATTGTATATATTTAATTAATTATTTTAATATTTTAATCAAATTCTATCCCCTTTAATAAATTATGATTCTTATATTTTATTTTAAATACATTGTTATCCTATAAGTTACTCCTGTTCCCTGTACTGATGGTGTATATCCATATCTTGAAGATGCTGGATATGATAGACCTGAATTAGCAAAATGTCCCCCTCTTATTATACGGCTTCCTGTAGAATATGCCTCCATTGTCCATTCCCATAAGTTCCCTCCTAGGTCATAAATATTTTTCACTCCATTTAATCCTCCTCTAAAATCTTTACCAGTAATACTATTTACGTTTCCATTTTTATAATTGTCACTATACCATCCTTTCCCTGTACTATCCCTAACAAACGAATCTAAGTCACAATTTGGCATTCCTTGTTGAGCATTAGTTATATAATTAGGATCAATAAAATTTAAAGCTGCATCCCATTGTACACCATAACAAAGAGTTGTCTTTACAGATTCATAATTATTTTCATCATCGAAATTTCTAGCGTTTTCAACTGCTCCTCCAGTAGTATTCTCTGTTTCTTGCATTGTTCCTGATGCCGACCATTTTATCACTGCATATGGATTCGATTCCTGTTTTATAACCTGTTTTGAATCATTATCCTTACCAGTTTCATATCTTCCTATGTAAAATCCTCCATGTTTTTTAACACTTGCATACATTTCCGCAGCTTCTTTTTTAGTAGTATCAGTTTCTGAAGTATAATCAAATAATCCCCCATAATTTCCATTTCCATATCCTTTTTGTCTAACAAATTTTTTTTCAAATACTTCTTCACTTGAATTATCTACTGGAATCCATACAAATTCATTTCCACTAACATCTGATATAACTAATCCATCGGCAATATTCGTGCTAACATCTACTTTAAATCCTTTAGGAATTGTTGCTTTTTGTCCTCTAGCATCTATATATTCTTCTGTTTTGCTATATATAGGTGACCAATTTGATTCATTATTTATAAAGATTGCTATTCTAAATCCTATTCCATTCCCCTGTATTGATGGTATATATGTATATCTTGAAGATGCTGGAAATAATATTCCTGGATTATTCTCATGACCACCTCTTACTACACGCTTATATGTTAAATCTGACTCCATTGTCCATTCCCAGACGTTTCCTCCTAGGTCATAAATATTTTTTACACTATTTTTTCCTCCATCCAAGTCATCTCCTGCCAAATGGCTACCATTTGATCCTTCATACCAACCTTTTCCTGTACTATTCCTAACATATGAATCCTCGTCGCATTGAGGATTTCTTTGTTGTGCATTAGTTATATAATTTGGATCAATAAAATTTAATGCTGCGTCCCATTGCACTCCATAACATAATGTACTTGTTAGATTTTCATATTTATTTTCTATAGCAAAACTTCTTGAAACCTCAACTGCACCTCCTTCTGTTTCTTCTGTTTCATTCATTTCTCCACTTGAGGACCATTTTATAAAATCATATATAGTTGCTCCTTTTTGTACGACTGCATTGTTATTTTCATCTTTACCTGTTTCAAATCTAGCTATATAAAATCCTCCATATTTTTTAACACTTGCATACATTCTTACGGCTTCTTCTTTTGTCCTTTCTGTTTCTTCAACTAAAGAATTTATTCCAATATTATTAGCTTCACCAGCATTCGACAAATCTCCTTGTTTTGTATTATTTGAATATCCTACTTGTCTCACAAATATTTTATTAAATATTTCATCTGCTGAATTATCTACTGGAATCCATACAAATTGATTTCCATGTTTTTCATTTTCTAAATTATCCCCTGCAACATCAGAAATTACAATCCCCTCTTCTTTTGAACCACTAACATAGAAAAAGTTATCTGGTATTTTAACTCCTTCCACATATTTTAAGTGTACACCTTCTGTGTCGATTTCTTCTTTAGTATAATTTGTATAATAAACTTCTCCATCTATAGAGATACCTTCTACATAGAAAATATTATGACTATCTGCATTAATAATATATATATCAGTTAGCTCATTTACTTGTTCTTCTGTTGTTACTTCTCCATTTTTTATTTTTTCATAGTCTTTTCCATAATTAAGAGTTAAATTTTCTAATAAATCTAATTTTATAATATAAAACTTTCCTGTATCAACAGCACTACTTATAACTCCTGCACTTTGAATCTGATTATAGTTTGTATACTCATACTCTTTTACAGCAGGAATATCTCCATATTGCATATAATATGTTTCAACTTTATCACTTAAATTTTCTATATCATTTTGCATCTTTTTTAGTTTCTCTATTTTTAAATTTGATCTTAGGTTATATAAAACAACTCCTGTTATAATCATAATTACTGTAACAGCTATTGCTAGAGAGACCAATGTTATACCTTTTTTATTTTTTACCATTTCTTTCATCATTAGCATTTCTCCTTTATATCTTTAGTATTAGTTTACTATTTATTTAATTTTATTTCAAGACTTTTATCTAGTAAATTATAAATATTTTCTCTTCTTCTATATCTTAAATCTTCTTTTAAATATATTAACCATAAGAATACTATAATTAAAAATATTGCAATATTATTTATATAAATTATTATAATACTAGAAATTGCTGTTAAAATCATTACACTTATGAAAGAGATAATGTTTATATATTTTTCTGCTTTTCTTCTTCCTATCATTATGTCAAAAATTGATTTTACAATTCTTCCACCATCCAGTGGATATATTGGTAACAAATTAAAAACAGCTAATAATATATTTGAATAAATTATCAATTCTTTTAGGTAAAGATTGATCTTAAAATAATATGTACATATTGCAATAATAAAATTAATAGCAGGTCCAGAAATGGCTACTATTATCTTTTTTATATCTAATAGATTTCCTTTTTGTATTTTCCTATTATAATCTTTTGTTTCTAAATCAAATGATATTCTTACCCCAAATGGTATAATTTCTAATTTATCTGGTTTCATCTTTAACATTATCCCCGCAATAAGATGTGCTATTTCATGTATTATAGCAAATATCATCATTAGTGCATATATTTCTATTTGTTTTGTAAAATAAAATAATATAAAAAAGAGAATAATTTTTAAATCAATTCTAAATTTCATTCCATCACCTATAATTCTAAAATTAATTGTGGATCCACTGTCCTTTCTTGATATCTTATCTCAAAATGTAAATGCGGTCCTGTAGAATTTCCCGTTGATCCAACTTCTGCGATTTCTTGTCCCTGTTTTACGATATCTCCTTGCTTAACATATAAAGCATTACAATGTGCATATATTATACTCACTTCACCTATTTGTATCTTTAAATGCTTCCCATAATCTCCTTCTTCTGATGAAAGAACGACCTCTCCATCAGTTGCTGATTTTATTTTTACTCCAGTAGTTGATGCTATATCAGTTCCTGTATGATTTTTAGGTACTGTACCAGTTGCAGTTTCTCTTATACCATATTTAGAACTAATCACTCCTTCTATCGGTTTTATGAAAGTCGTTGTATTTTTAACATTTATAACATCTTGATCTGTCTGAGATATTTCTTCTTGCTGTTCTTCACTTTCTTCTACTTCTTGTGTAATATTTTCTTCTGCACCGCCAATACCGTTTTGATTTTCAGTATTTGTCTCTTTCACATTCTCTTCTTTTTTTATTAATCCATTTAAGCTGTTAGATATATTATTATATATTTTCCCAAAATCCATGTCATAAGAAATTATCTCCTTTGTCTTATTTATAAAATCTTCTGAAAATGCATACTTATTTTGCTGAACAATATATATAACAAAATAAATGGTTACACATATTAATAATTGTATAATCATTTTTTTTAATAGCTTTATGTCTTTCTTTTCTCTGTTTACATTTACAGTTGCAATAGTTTTTACTTCACCTTTTCTTCTTTTTGCATATATTTCTTCAGCTCGTCTAATTCTTTCCTCTACTGTCATTGTTCTTTCCATAAAAAAACACCTCTTCCTTAGTTTCTTTTAAACTATATGTTTGGAAAAAGTGTTTTATTCTTATTTAATTAATAAAATAATTGTTTCTAAAAATACAATTGCACTAGTTATTATCAAATACCTCTTCAACTTTTTATTTTTCTTATCATATTCTTGTTTTACGTTTTTCGTATCTTTTTCTTCTACTTTCGAAAAGCATTGATTTAAAATCATTTCCGCTTCTTTTATTATATATCCATTATTTTTAACTTTTGAATTTTCTTCTTTTATAGCTTTATTTATATCTATCTTTTGTAATTTTTTCACTTTTTTATTATCTTTTAAAATGACTATTGCTTCATCTATTATATTAGATGGTAAATTTTTTAAGAAAATCATATTTTTTAAATTAGTTTCCTTCATTTGTACCTCCTTTGAAATATCTTTGTAATATTTTTTCCTTTTTTTTCAAAGTTATACAAATATATGTAATTAAGTTATAAATAAATTATTAAAAGAGATTAAAAATTATTTTAATCTCCTACTCCAAAATCTGTATTTTCAACTAATATATCTACTCTTATATCATCTTTATATTTTCCATATAACTTATTCATGAATTCTATCTTTAGATTTTCATCTGCTTCCATGATGTCTTCCATTTCTTTGTACAAATTTACACAAACTCTATCAAAGTTATTAATTCCTGTCTCTATATCACTTTCTATTGTATTTATATTTTGGCCTTTAACTCCTACTAATAAATTAACTTCATCAAAAGTTTCTTTTAACTCTTCAATTGTTGGAAAACCAAAGCCTTTATTTAAAATGTTTTCTCTGAATTCTGCATCAAATGTTTCTACTCCACCTTTTACTTTTAAATCTATACCTAAATCTTTACATACTTTTCTAAAGTCTTTTATTTTATTTTTATACATATAATGGCTTTCTATTATTAATCTTTTTATATTCTTATTTATACATACATCTAAAAGCTTCTTTTTGCTTTTTTCGTTTAATTCAAAGATACTACCGAGAATTTATTGCTTCTAATACACCAAATTCTCCAGTTACTTTAGAAAGAACCTCACTGTTTATCTTATATTGTTCTTCTTCATTTTTTGTTCTGTCTAAATAGTAGTTACAAAATTTACACTTTTGCCATTTGCAACCATTACCAATTAATAAAACTATTTCTCTCTTATCTTTTTTTGTTATTTTTGAATATCTTTCCATGTCAACCTCCAAGAATATATTTTACCATAAAACTTATTTTTTTACAAATTAAATTTTATTTACTTTTTTCTCATATTATGTTAGTATAATTTTAAATTATATATTAACACATTATTTATTGTTGTCTTATAAAGAAAAAGTGCTTTGGGATACACTTCAAAAAACATTCCTAATCGACTATGTATGTTATATATATTTTATTGGACAAGATTTAATGTGTTAATATATAAAAAAAATTCCATTGACAAAAATGGAAAATCTGTGTATAATAAAAATGGGAAATGGAGAAACCACAAACGTGGCTTGACACCATTGGATTGTAAAAAAACACATCGCAATCGGTCAAAATTACAGATGTGTTTTTTATTTGTCTATTTGCTTAAAATTATAACGAATATAATTAAGGCAAATACTATAATAGTTTCGACAACTAAAGCAAATAAAAGTAAGTATATTATTTCTAATAAAACTGCTTCTATCATAGCACCACCTCCATTTCTAAAGGACAAGCCTTTGTATGTAAAGGTGGCAAACCACATCTGCTTATTCTCATTTCCTTGCTAAATACTATACAACAAATTTCTATAAAAACAAGCGAACAGAGTAAAATTTTACAACTTTTTCAATTATCATTGTATCATATAAAATGTAATATTCATTAAGCAATTTTCTATTATGTCCATTTTTATTGAAAATACTTTAAATTTCAATTTTTCTACGCAAACTAACAAATTATACATTTTTAAATTTCATTTTCTTAAATTGAAAAATAAGAATAAATGAACTTTACCATCTATTCCTATTTTTTGCTTAGATATTAAAATGGCAAATCTGAAAAGTCAGTTTCATAATGTTCTAATTTTGCCTGTAAATTTTGTATTATTATATCTTTTTGTCTATCATTACATTTACTTAACCATTCGACAATCTCATCAACAAAATCAATATATATGATATTAACTTCATCTTCTTCCTTTTCAAAGACATTTCTTCGAGTGTAATATTCATTTACCTTTACTACTTTTCCAAAAAAACATTCTGCAAAATCTTTATTATTGAGAATCATATCCTCTAAACTATACCTTATTAAGAGTTTTCTTAAATTTTCTATAATAGTATTTATATCATTGACAGTTGTACCATATTCAACAGTTTCTATTATTTCATCTAATTTACTTGATATTTGTTTATATATTTTTTTATCATCATTTGAAAATATTTCTTTACTTTGTATTTCTGTTTCAGACATTTTCTTTTGTATTTCAGCAAATGATTCTATCCTATCACCAACATTATATTTTAACATATCATCCAAAATTGAATTATATTTAAAATTCTTAATATTATTTTCTTCTATAATTTGTTTTATAAGCTGACCTACAAAATATATCTCTGTCTTATTGTTATAAATAGGTTCATTATCATCTCTTGTATTCATTTCGCTAGGTGGATTCGCTATCCAACGATTTTGATATAGTGTTAACGGACTTACATTTTTGTCTTTTGAATACATTTTGCCAAAACCAAAATCTATGATTTTCACTATACCATTTGAATCTATTAAAATATTTTTACTTCTTATATCTCTATGGCAAAGTTGCATTTTCTCCAAATAACAAAATCCATTTATAGTTTGTTCAAATACATTGTTTATTTTTTCTTTATTATTTTTTATATATTCATTTATGTCTTTCGCATTTTCTACATATTCCATTATTATATATCCTGTCTTTTTGCTAGGATATATATAACTATTATATATTCTCACAATATTTTGATGAACAATTTTATTTAGAATCTTTACCTCGTCTATAAATTTGTTAAAATATCTTTCTTTCTCCTTGTCATCTGTTATCTCTCCACTAGGTTCATATTTTTTACAAGCATAAAGTTCATCTATTATTTCATCTTTTATCAATACAGTTCTTCCAAAAGAACCCGAGCCTAAATTTTGAATAAACTTATATTCTTTGCTTCTTATGAATGGTATAATATCCTGTGGTTTTAGCTCTTTGTCCATTTTTTATTCTCCCTCACAACAATATACCACAAAATCACCACGTTTTCAACATTCCATAAAACTTAAATTTTATCAATTCTAAAGTCCAGTATTTACAAGGCTTTTAGAAGATATTTTTTTACTATATCATCAAAAATAAGCGATTTCAGTTGTTATATGTGTAATTTATCCTATTAAAAATTAAAATGGCTTAAAATTGATGTGAGAGATAAAGAAAAAAGGGAAGTTCCCTCTTAATAACTAAAATCATCAATCTGTAAATCAATATCACACATAAAAAAATAACCTCCCATTTATAAAATTTTTAACTTAATAAAAATCCAATAAACAAAAGGTTTTTAATTTTTATTTTAAATTTCTCCATACCCAATAAATCAAAAAGTTTGTTAGTATTTTCCCAAACAGTTTGTAGGCTTTTTTGTCTATTTCCACCTTGTTTCAGGGCAATAAACTCGTGAATTTGTTGGTATAATGGAATTTTTTTACTATTCTTGTAATCGTTGCCCCTCTAAGATTGTGTGTCAATTCCTATGCAGATTTCAATTCAAGTCTTAACTTATCAGCAATCATTGCGATAAATTCACTATTAGTTGGCTTTCCTTTTGCAGCTGAAATTGTATATCCAAAGATATTTTCTACTGCTTCTTGTTGTCCTCGTCCCCAAGCAACTTCTATTGCATGGCGAATTGCTCTTTCAACTCTACTTGGAGTTGTACCAAATTTATGAGCTATTTTGGGATATAAGCTTTTTGTAATTTGATTTATTACATCAATATCATTAACAACCATTATTATAGCTTCTCTTAAATATTGATATCCTTTAATATGTGCAGGTACACCAACTTCATGTATTATATTAGTTACTAAAGCCTCTAAATTATCTTCTTTTTTCATACTTCTAGAATCAATTTCTATATATCTTGATTCTCTTGAAGAATTATTATTATTCATTACTCTGTTTGGTTTAAAGTATTTAATCTCTTTTATTCTTTTTATTAATAATTCTATATCAAATGGTTTTACAACATAATATTCAGCACCTAATTCTATTGCTCTTTGAGTTATTTTATCTTGGCCTACTGCTGAAAGCATAATATATGTTGGTTTATTATTTAGTTTTATAGAATTTAATTTTTCTAACACTCCTAAACCATCTAAATGTGGCATTATTACATCTAACAATACAACATCTGGATTACTGTTTAATATTAATTCAAGCGCCTCATTCCCGTCTTTTGCCATTGCTACAATCTCCATATCCTCTTGTGAATTTATGTATGTAGATAATGTATGACTAAAATCTTGATTATCATCTGCTACTAGTACTTTAATTTTCTCTTTCATTTGTTTTCCTCCTAAATTTAACTGTAAATTTTTTACAGTTCGATTATATTATTTTGGGAAACATTAATCAAGATTTTGTTGGAAATTTTTACCAATTGTTTTATAAAAAGAAGAAATTTATATACTTTTATCAATATTCTTTACATATAAATCTTCTAAATTAATTAAATTAATTTTTTTATCTTTATAATCTTCTATTAATTTCTCTTTTTTACCTTCTTCTAACTCTATTTGGCAAACAATATTCTCCTCATAATTCACATCTGCAACTTTTATATTATTTTTCCTACAATAGTATTTAAAATTTTCAAAATTGTTATAAGCTACAACACATTTAAAAATATAGCCTGTACATTTTTCTATAATTGTACTGTTGCTTATTGCCTCTTGTAAAGATTCTGAATATGCTCTTACCAACCCTCCTGTACCTAATAATATTCCACCAAAATATCTAGTTACAACTATTAGTACATTTGCTAAGTTCTCTTTCTTTAAAATATTTAGCATTGGTCCTCCTGCTGTTCCAGAAGGTTCTCCATCATCACTAGCTCTTTCAACTATTTTTTCATCTTCCAATACTCTATATGCAATGCAATTATGTTTTGCATCATGATATTTTTTCTTCACTTCTTTTATCTTATCTTCTGCATCATTAATATTTTCTACATAAAAAAAGTTAGATATGAACTTTGATTTCTTCTCAACAATTTCAGTTTGTACATTTTCTTTTATCGTTTTAAATTCCATATTCTAACTCCTTATATTTTAATTTTTTCCTGCTACATATCCAGTAGAATAAGCTATTTGCAAGTTAAATCCACCAGTATATGCATCGACATCTATGATTTCTCCAGCAAAGTATAATCCCCTTACTATCTTTGATTCCATTGTCTTTGGATTAATTTCTTTTATACTAACTCCACCACTTGTTATTATTGCTTCATCAATAGGTCTAAAATCTTTTAACTCAATTTCAAAGCTTTTTAAGCATTTTTCTAAGTTTTTTCTTTCTTCTTTATTTATTTCATTTACTTTTTTATCAATTGGTATTTTACTTTTATCTATTATTACTTTTATTAACTTCTGAGGTAACAATTTATCTAAGCTATTTTTAAATTGCTTATTTTTCACTTCCATAAAGTCTCTTAATATTCTATCATCTAACTTCTTTTCAGTTAAAGCTGGCTTAAAATCTATTGATAATATTATTTGTTTATTTCTCATTTTTTCTTTAATATTCTTATAACGTATTAAATGTGAAGTTGCACTTAATATAATTGGACCTGATACTCCAAAATGTGTAAATATCATTTCTCCAAAATCATCATAAATTTCTTTATTCTTTTCTCTATCAATTATCTTAATACTTACATTTTTCAAACTTAATCCTTGTAATTCTTTGCAAAGATTTTTATCAAAAATCTCAATAGGAACTAATGAAGGGTTTAAATTTGTTACAGTATGACCTAATTTTTTAGCCAATTCGTAACCGTCACCTGTTGATCCTGTTAAATGATAACTTTTTCCTCCTGTTGCTAATATAATTTTATCTGCTTTTATTATTTCATCACTTGTTCTTACAGCCTCTACTTTGTTTTTATTAGGATCTGCTATAATTTCTTCTACTCTTGTATTGTATTTTATTTTTACTCCAAGTCTTTTAAGTCTTTTTTCAAAACATTTTAGTACATCTTTTGATTTATCCGTAATAGGAAATATTCTATTTCCTCTTTCTTCTTTTATTTCAAGGCCTTCTTTTTTCAACAAACTAATTATATCATTGTTTGTAAATTCTTGATAACAACTATATAAAAATTTTCCATTTCCTGGAGTGTTTTTTATAAAGTCTCTAATATCTAAAGAAGATGTAATATTACATCTTCCTTTTCCTGTTATTAACAATTTTCTACCTAATTGTTGCATTTTTTCAATTAATATTACTTCATTGTTGTTTTCTCTTGCACTTATAGCTGCCATCATTCCAGCAGGGCCTCCACCTATAACTACTACTTTCATATTATTCTTTCCTCATATTAGCTTTCTTTTTTTGAAGTTGCTTTTTTGCTTGTTTTTTTAGCTGGTGATTTCTTTGTTGCTGTTTTTTTAGTTGTTGCTTTCTTTGTCGTTGTCTTTTTAGTTGTTGCTTTCTTTGTTGTACTAGTTGTTTTGGATGCTGTTTTCTTAGATGTTGTGTTTGAGCTTGTTTTCTTCTTTGTAGGTGTTTTTCTAGTTTTCTTCTCTTCTTTTTTCTCTTCTTCATCACCATTTAAATATCCAATATTGTTTGCTTGCGCTTCTTTCATATATCTTTCTAACTCATCATCTAAATAGTTATCTTCTTTTACTTCTTCTTTTTCCTCTTTTTGGTCATCTTCTTTTTTATTGTCTTGATTATCATCTTGTTTATCTTCCTCATCAAAATCATCAAAGAAAAATTCTATATCTGGAACATCTTCTTTTTTTTCTTCTTCAACTTTTTCGTTTACATTTTCTTCTACTTTATCTTCATTATCATTCTCTGGCTTAAAATCATCTTCAAATATGTCATCATAATAATTTTCTTCCATATTATTAACTTGAGAAATTTCTGGTTCTTCATTAATATTTTCTTCTATATTTTCTTGAAGATCTTCTTTTACAGGTTCTACTTCATCAACCTTTTCTTCTTCCAATTGGGTATTTTCTATTGGTTGTTCTTTAATTTCATTTATTTCTTTAAATAAATCATGATACTCTTCATGTGATTTTTTTATTTCTTCTTTTTTCTCTTTCACTTTTTTCTTAGCTATTTTTAATGCTTCTTTTCTCTCTTTTTCTACTCTTTTGTTTTCAATTCTTTGCTCTCTTCCTCCAAAAATTAATAATAAAGATATTAACACTATTAAAACTAATAAAACAATAACAACTAGCATTTTCTTACTCTCCTTCTTTTGAATTTTCCATACTTTCTATAGCTGTTAGAACTCCTAATTTTCCATAATCATAAGTTAGACCTCCTTGCATATATGCAATATATGGTGGTCTTAAAGGTCCATCGCAACTAAGTTCAATTGTTGAACCTTGTGTGAATGTTCCTGCAGCCATAATAACTTTATCCTCATATCCTCCCATTTCACCTGGAAATGGAAGTACATTAGAATCAATCGGTGAACCCTTTTGAATTCCTTGACAGAATTTAACTAAATTTTCTTCAGAACCTAATTCTAAAGTCTGTACAATATCTCCTCTTTTTTCAAAAGCCTTTGGTTCTACTATATATCCTAATTTTTCTAATATTCTACTTGCAAACACTGCAGTCTTTACACTACTAGCAACAACACTTGGTGCAAAAAATAATCCTTTTAATAATAATGGATTTTGATTTAAAGACGGACCAATTTCTTTTCCTATACCTGGTGATGTTAATCTTTCGGCACATAATTCTATTAAATCTTTTTTTCCAACTATATATGCTCCAGATGTTGCAATCCCTGCTCCCAAATTTTTCATTAGAGAACCTACTGCAATATCAGCTCCAACTTCTATAGGCTCTTTTTCTTCAACAAATTCTCCATAACAGTTATCAACCATAATTATAACGTCTTGGTTTACTTTTCTAATTTCCTTGATTACTCTTTCTATTTTATCTATTGTTAAACTTTTTCTTGTTGAATATCCTCTTGATTTTTGAATTTCCACAAGTTTAACATCTTTTTTCTTTAATCTAGTAACAATAGTTTCTATATCAAAATCATTATCTACAAGTTCAATTTGCTCATATTTTATTCCAAATGCTTTTAGAGAACTTGGACTAGGATTTTCTGTATTTCCAATAACTGTTTGTAAAGTGTCGTAAGGAGCTCCTGTTATACTAATCATTATATCATTTGGTCTTAAAAGTCCTGATAAAGTTACTGCTAATGCATGTGTTCCTGAAACCAATTGTGTTCTAACCAAAGCATCTTCAGCTTTAAATATTGTTGCATATATTTCTTCTATCTTATTTCTTCCTGGTTCATCTATTCCATATCCTGTTGAAGAATATAGATGGCTTTCTTGTAAATCACACTTTTGAAAAGCTTCTAATACTTTTTGACTATTTTTAAATCCAATTCTATCTATTTCCTCGTATATCGGCACAAGCTCTTTTTCTACTTCTTCAGTCATAATTTTCAAATTGTTTCTCATTTTTTTACCTCTTTTCTATCTCTTATAATATTTTACTATATTTTATAATGCTTTGCAAGAAAATTCAAAAATAACTTTTCTGTACTACAAAATAGATCTTAAGCTTAGGCTTAAGATCTATTTCTATATAAGTTCTGTCCCAAATTGAACATTTTGTCTAACTTGGACCTGTCCCTATAATACATATTTCTTAATTAAGATTACTCCTCCTGCTATTGTTAGTAATATTGTAAATCCTAATGTGAAGTATATTCTTACTTGACCTGTTTCAATTGATAACATTACTGGTGCGTCATCTATGTCATCTTCTCCTGGCTTTTTGTTATCTGGAGTTGAGTCTATGTCTGGTACATCATATTCGTTATCATCTTCTGATATTTCTGCCGTATTTACCATTACTCCCATATTATCTTCACTATTTATCCATGTAAGTACTACTTCAACATCAGCATATTCTCCTGGTTGTAATAAAGTATTTTCTAATAATCTTGTAGAAATAACATTATTTCCTTCATCTGTCCATCCTGGATTATCTTCTGGTAAGAATTTTAATCCTTCTGGTACATAATCAGTAATTTCTTTTGCATATCCTGCTATTTCACCTTCATTATATACTCTTATTGAATATCTGAATTTTACTGTTACTTGATTTAGTTTCTTTCTATGCAATTCAACTTTTACAATTTCTTCTGGATCATCAAATGGTTGGTGTCCTGTTTCTGTTATTGTTTGTCCATTTTGATCTATTACTATTGCTTGTGTTACCCATTTTCTTAGAGCTAAGTCAAATATTTTTATTACTACTTTTTCAAAGTCATCATCGTCTTGTTGTCCTGGTATATATGAACCTGTTTCATCTCCTTTATATCCTGGTAACTCTTCATCACTTGGTAGATTTACATTATTACTTTGTGAATCTCTATCTCCTACTTCTTGATGATTTTCATCTTGATACTCTGTTATGTCTGCAATGTTTGTTATGTTTTCACTTGTTTTCGCATCTTCTTTTACTTTGCACATTACAGGAACTTCTTTGTATGATAAGACATATTTTCCTGTTTCATCTTTTTCTGCTTTATTTATTAAACTATTTTCTAGATATCTTGTTGTTAATGTTCTTCCATCTTCTGATACTTCCCATTCATATTGTTCATTGAATTCATTATCTACAAATTCTAAATATGGTGGTAAATGATCTTTTATTTCTGCTGCATATCCATCAAGATCTCCTTCATTGTATACTCTTAACATATATACTACCATATCATTTGGTTGAACTATTATTGGTTCTTTTGTATGGTTATATGTTGCTGTTGTTATTTTATTTCCATTTGAATCTTCATTATTTAATTTTGAAGTATCAACTACTGGTGCTCTTGTATATGATCCATCTTCATTTTTTAAGTATTCATCATTTTCTATAGTTTCATCTTTACTTACTGCTATTATGAATTTTCTTAATGCTAAGTCAAATACTTGTAATGTTATATTATCATAATCTTCATCATCTTCATATTTTACCCATTTTTCTGTATCTGAATCTCTATCGTCTACTGGATCTCCATTTTCGTTAGCATCTTCTGATATGCATGCTTCATTTCTAATGATTGTTCCTGTTATATTATCTGAAACAACTTTTAATTTAACTGATACTTCTTTATAATGTATATCTTCTTCTGTTTTTGTTCCGTCATTTCTTCCAAATGCTTCTATTAAATTTCCATTTACTGTTGTTTCATTTTCTTTTGATAGATAATCTGTTGAAATTTGTATTATCTTTTCATGATTTTCATCATATACAAAATTTCCCCATAAATAGTTTTGGTTAAATTCTATTGCTTCTTTTTCTGCATCTGTTAATGTATCATCATTTTGTAAGTCTTCTCCTTCTTTTTCAGACCAGATAAATTCTAAGCCTTCTGGGATATCTTCTGTTATTTCTTCTGCATATCCATCTATCATACCTTCATTATATATTCTAAATGTATATGTAACTATATCACCTTTTTTAACACTTACAGGCTCTTTATTTAATGTATAATCACCTGTTGTAATCATCTTTCCGTTTTCATCTACTGTATTTAATTTACTTACATCTACTTTTTCTATTCTTTCTGGTACATTTTGATCATTTACTGCAGTTATTCTTTTAATAAGTTTTAAGTCAAATGCTTCTGGTAATAATACTAATTTTTCAAAGTCATCATCGTCTTGTTGTCCTTTATAGTAATAATTTGAATCTGTTAAATCAGATTTATTTCCATTTCCAGTATAATCTTCCATATTGTCTTTATTAACATCAGGATGTGTTGCTGGTTCTGAATCTCTATCTAACCCTTCTTGATTTGTTATTGTTACTTTATCTACTGCATCATATGCTTCTGATATCCAAGCTACATTTGTTAATACTTTTGTGCTTGATGTATCAGGTGTAGCTGTTACTTCGCATTTTATTTCTATTGTTTCAGAACTTAAATTTCCTGTTTGATATGCGGATAAATTATCTTCGTTTCTATCTTTTCTCTTCAAGTTTAATGTATTTGTACTTTCATCATAATTTTCTACATCAAAACTTCCACTTTCAACACTTAAAAATTTTAATCCTGTTGGTAATTGGTCTACAACTTTTGTTGCTCTGCCATCTTTTTTTCCTTCATTATATATTGTAATTTTATATGTTACTGTATTTCCATTTTCAACAACTAATGGATCTTTTTTATGTTTATATGTAGCTGTTGTTCCAGATTGTAAAGTACTTTCATCTATAACTGGTACTCTAGAATCTGCTACTTCAACATCATTTACTTTTGTTATGTATTTTCTTAATGCTAAGTCAAATGGTTTTTCTGTAGTTAATTCTGTTGGAATCGTTACCTCTTCTTTTTCCGGAATAACTACTGGTTGTTCTTGATTATTTGTGTTAGATGCCCATAATGTCATTTTTGTATTACTATATGAAATATTTATTGTCACTTTTATATTTTCAACCGAATCAGTATCTACTGATATGTAAAAATCTTGTCCTACTAAATCTCTTGCAGTTGTTCCTTCCTCTACTGGAGTTTTGTTGCTATCTAGTAATGTATATTCTTCTACATTTTGGTCACCATTTTTAACTACTAATTCTACATCATATGGTAATGTGTTTCCTTCTGTTTCACTTATATTAATAGGTCCTAATATTTTAGAAGAACTACTTTCTTCAACATTTAATGTTGTTGTATTTACTTTAGCAGGTACTCCATTTCGTGTGTCTTCTGAATATTTATTAGCATTTGCTTTTGCTGTATCAATTACATAATTGTATAATAATACTGCTTGTTGTTGTCTTTGTAATCCATGACTTCTTCCTGGTTCTGTGCTTGTTGGATTATAATCTGCTAAATTTTTATATTCACTTCCATCTAAAGTATAATTTAGCCAATCTGTTGCATCTGTTTTGTCATATTTACCGTTTTCTTCTCCATAGTTAGTAAAATACCACAAAGCTGCTTGTTGTACTGCTTCAATATCATCATCAGTAAGTATTGTATCCCATTCTTCTTTTCTGATTCCTGCATTTTCTAATAATTGTTCTTTTTCTGTTTCTGAAGATTCTCCATATAAATAGAACATATCTATTGTTGCTAAAATTGCATCATATTTACTTACTTCACCACTATCTGTTGTTACAGTTCCTTCAACAATTGATTTTAACACATCATTTTGTTTTGCAATTTCTTGTCTTTGTGTTCTCATATCATAAAACACATCATAAGTAGCTCTCTTTTTAGTATCACTAAATCCCACTCCTGCTTTAACACAATATATATTAGCCTCTGTTGGATCATTTGAGCTTGCACTACTATATTTTACAATATTCCAAATCTTTGCTGCTGAATTGTTTTCCTCTGTATTTGCATTTGGATTTCCTATTGCATATCCCATATTTGGGACATTATTCATCCTTAATTCAGTTATACCTAAATACAAAGGTGTTGAAGCATTGTCAGCATATACTATGTTTGTAGTTAGCATAACAGTTAAAATTACTGTAAACATTATAACAAAATTTATTGCCTTTTTTATTTTCATAACAATCTCCTTCTTATATATATTTATACCTTTATATAATATATTTTACTATTTTTTTTACTTAAGTCAATAGGTATTTTTCAGGTAGTTTTTTTTGCTTAATTTCATGTCTTCTAAATGCTTACGGATATTAGTATTTGAAATTTTTATTTTAAAAAACTCCTTACATTACAATTATATTACATTTTAGCAACAAAATCAATATATATAGCTAATTACAGGCTTTTTCTTGCATTTCCCTAGAACTTTTTAAATTTCTGTTCTATCATAATTAAATATTTTTTTTAATATATTTTTATAGGTGATTTTATGATAAAAAAGTTAATACATATTTTTATTATTTTTATTATTGTTGTTTCTACTTTCTTTTTCTCAACTGCGTATTCTTTTAACATAGATTCTATTGATTCAACAATAATAACTAATGAAGATATTGATTCTCTTGTGTATGAAGCTTCAACTAGTCCTTCTCAAGATTTAAATTTAAATTCTAGATCGTGTATAGTATTAGATAGAACTAGTAAAAAGATTTTATATGAAAAAAATTCTTCTAATAAAGTGAAAATGGCTTCTACTACAAAAATAATGACAGCAATTGTGGTATTAGAAAATTCTACTGACTTATCTCAAACTGTTACTATATCTAGGGAAGCTGCTTCTACTGGTGGCTCAAGATTAGGTTTGGAAACTAATGATAAAATAACGATTTCTAATCTTTTGTATGGCTTGCTCCTTTGTTCAGGTAACGATGCAGCTATTGCCTTGTCTGAAGCAATTGCAGGTGATGTTTCATCTTTTGTTGGATTAATGAATAACAAAGCTGAATCATTAGGCCTTTCCAATACTCATTTTGAATCTCCTCATGGTTTAGATTCAGATAACCATTATACAACTGCATATGAATTATCATTACTTACTGATTATGCATTAAATAACTCTACTTTTTTAAAGATTGTTGGTACTACGAATTATACTGTAAATATAAATGGTTATTCGAAATCTTTAAAAAACACAAATGAATTATTAGGAGTTTTAAACGGAGTTTATGGAGTAAAAACTGGTTTTACTAATGGTGCTAATCGATGTTTAGTCACTGCTTGTAAGAGAAATGATATGGATGTTATATGTGTAGTGCTTCGGTGCAGATACTAAAAAATTCAGAACATCTGATAGTATTAAACTTATAGAATATACCTTCAAAACTTATTCTTATTTTAATTTACAAGATTTTATAAATACTGAGATTAAAAAATGGAATGATAATAATTCTAAATATTTTAACGTAAATAAAGGAATTTCTGATGAAATACATATTAATATTCCTAAACTAGAAACTCCTATCATTCCAATTATTAAAGAAAATATAGATAATTTGACTATTGAATTTGAAATGGAAAAAAATCTAAATGCTCCTATTTACGAAAATTCAACTATTGGTAAAATAACTGTTTTAAATAAAAATAAAGAAGAAATTTTCTCATCTAAAATTATTTCTTCTTCATATATTCCTAAAAAAGATTTTGTATATTATTTTAGTTTTTTCTTTAAATCATACCCTAAGATTTTAGAAAATCTTAGTTTCACATAATAAAAGAGATATAGCTAAGCCATATCTCTTTTATTATTTTACGTTTTCTTTTATGTAGTCAACTACATCTCCTACTGTTACAACTTTTTCTGCATCAGCATCTGGAATTTCTATATCAAATTCTTCTTCTAATGCCATTACTAATTCTACTATATCTAGTGAATCTGCCCCTAAATCATCTATAAAAGATGCTTCCATAGTAACTGCTGTATCAGCTACTCCTAGTTGCTCTACAATAATTCCTTTTACCTTTTCTAAAACTTCTTCTGAACTCATTTCTCCGAGTTCACCTCCTCTCAAGTTTACAAATGATGATACATCATTTATATTATATGTTTATATTTTTGTCAAGTAAATTATAAAAATATTTTAATTTTATACCGACAAGTCAATTTTATAACCTTAATCTTTCTTTGTAAAAGCATCAATCATCTTATCAACAGCTTTATTCTCCACAAATTTTTCTGCTTGTATTATTGTATATTCGAATAATAAAGCATCACTACTTCCATGTGCTTTTACTACAGGCTTTTTTACCCCTAAAAATAGCGCTCCACCATAAGATTTATAATCCATAGTTTTTGAAAATCTTTTTATTGCTGGTAATGCTGGAACTGCCAATATTTTTGATAATAAATTTTTAGTAAAACTCTCTGTTAATGTTCTTTTTACAAATTTTCCTAGTCCTTCTGTTGTTTTTAAAAATACATTTCCTGTAAATCCGTCTGTGACTATTGCATCTATTTTCCCTGAAAAAGCATCTCTACCTTCAACATTTCCAACAAAATTTATATCTAGTTCTTCTGCCTTTTCTTTTAAAAGTTTATAACTTTCTTTTACAAGTTCATTTCCCTTTGTTTCTTCTGTTCCAATGTTTAACAATCCTATTGCTGGTCTTTCTATTCCGAAAGTGTTTTTTAAATATATACTAGACATTTGTGCAAATTGTAATAAATTTATAGGCTTACAATTTGTATTTGAGCCTGCATCTATTAATAATAACTGACTTTTATATGCAGGTAAAATTCCAGCTAGTGCCGGCCTATCTATTCCTTTTATTCTTCCTACAATTAAAGTAGCTCCTGTTAATAATGCTCCTGAATTTCCAGCAGAGATAAATACATCTCCTTCATCTTCTTTTAACATTCTAAATCCAACTACCATTGAAGAATCTTTTTTATGTTTAATTGCCATTGTTGGAATATCTTCCATCTCAATTGTTTCTGTTGCATTCCTTATTTTTAATCTATCTGATATTTCTTCTAACTCTTTTCCGTAAAATTTCTTTACTTTGCTTCTAATTACTTCTTCTTTACCAACTAATACAACTTCAGCCTTAACTTTATTTATTGCATTTATTGCCCCTTTTATATTTGCATCTGGCGCATTATCTCCACCCATTGCATCTAATATTATTTTCATTTTTGTTCCTCCACTTTTATTTTATGTCCTTTTATATATTATTTATAACATACATATTTTATTATTCTTTGGATGAAAAAGCAATAGATTTTAGTTAAAAAATATAAATCCTCCTTATATATTTTAATTATAGATTGTCTATTTTTCAATATTTTTTAATTTTCATATTATTTTTTCATATTTATTAATACAACAAAAAAGACATCTTAAAGATGTCTTTTTATTTATTTCAATTAAGCTAATATTTCAGAAACAACTCCTGAACCAACTGTTCTACCACCTTCACGGATAGCAAATCTTAATCCTTTTTCAATAGCGATAGGTGTAATTAATTCAATTGTCATTGAAACGTTATCTCCTGGCATAACCATTTCTGTTCCAGCAGGTAATTCGATAACACCTGTAACGTCTGTTGTTCTGAAGTAAAATTGTGGTCTGTATCCATTAAAGAATGGTGTATGTCTTCCACCTTCTTCTTTAGTTAATACATAAACTTCAGAAGTGAATTTTGTATGTGGATTGATTGTTCCTGGTTTACATAGAACTTGACCTCTTTCGATGTCTTTTCTATCAATACCTCTTAATAGAACACCAATATTATCTCCAGCTTCAGCTTGATCTAATAATTTTCTGAACATTTCTACACCTGTAATAACAGTTTTTCTTCTTTCTGTTGTAAGACCGATAATTTCAACTTCGTCTTGTAATTTAACTTCTCCTCTTTCTACTCTACCTGTTGCAACTGTACCACGTCCTGTAATTGTGAATACGTCTTCAACTGGCATTAAGAATGGTTGATCAATTGGTCTTTCTGGTGTTGGGATGTAACTATCTATTGCATCCATTAATTCTTTCATTGGTTTGTAAACTTCATCATCAGGATTTGTAGAAGTACTTTCTAATACTTGTAATGAAGATCCTTTTATGATTGGAATTTCATCTCCTGGGAATCCATATTCAGAAAGTAAGTCTCTAACTTCCATTTCTACTAATTCTAATAATTCTGGGTCATCAACCATATCACATTTATTTAAGTAAACAACGATGTATTTAACACCAACTTGTCTAGCTAATAGAATGTGTTCTCTTGTTTGTGGCATAGGACCATCAGCTGCTGAAACAACTAATACTGCACCATCCATTTGAGCAGCACCAGTAATCATGTTTTTAACATAGTCAGCATGTCCTGGACAGTCAACGTGAGCATAGTGTCTTGCATCAGTTTCATATTCAACGTGAGCTGTATTAATTGTAATTCCTCTTGCTTTTTCTTCTGGAGCACCATCGATTTGATCATATGCTTCATATTTAGCTTTTCCTAATAATGATAAATATTTAGTAATAGCTGCTGTTGTTGTTGTTTTTCCGTGGTCTACGTGACCGATTGTACCAATGTTAACATGTGGTTTTGTTCTTTCGAATTTTGCTTTTGCCATTTTAAAATCCTCCCTTTTTTTTAGTTGGCTCTATAAAGCTATATACTTTATTGCCACTTTATTTTTTAATTTTAATAACATAATTTATGCATAAGCATTTTATAACATTTTAGCTAAAAAAGCAAGCTTTTTTAACTAAAACGTATATTTTATTAATATCTTTTCTATATTAATCTTAATCTTTTTTTGCTCTTGAAGCAATAATTGTTTCAAGAACTGATTTTGGAACTTCTTCATAATGAGATGGTTCCATAGAGTATGTTCCTCTACCTTGTGTTCTAGAACGTAATTCTGTTGCATAACCAAACATTTCTGAAAGTGGAATAAACGCATGTATTTCTTGCATTCCATCATTTCCTTCCATTCCTTCCATTCTACCACGTCTAGAGTTTACATCTCCTATTACATCTCCCATATATTCTTCTGGAACTGTAATTTCAACTTTCATTATTGGCTCTAATATTACAGATTTAGCTTGTTTACATCCTTCTTTGAAAGCCATAGAAGCTGCAATTTTGAATGCCATTTCTGAAGAGTCAACTTCATGGTAAGATCCATCAACTAAAGTTGCTTTGAAATCTATAACAGGATATCCTGCTAAAATTCCACTTTCAGCTGCTTCTCTCATACCTTGTTCAATTGGTTTAATATATTCTTTAGGAACAGCTCCTCCGACAATTTTACTTTCGAATTCGATTCCTTTTCCTGGCTCTAATGGTTCCATTTCAAACCAAACATCACCATATTGTCCTTTACCACCAGATTGACGAATAAATTTACCTTGAACTTTTACTTTATTTCTAATTGTTTCTTTGTAAGCAACTTGTGGTTTACCTACATTACATTCAACCTTGAATTCTCTCTTTAATCTATCAACGATGATGTCTAAGTGCAACTCACCCATACCAGCGATAATAGTTTGTCCTGTTTCATGGTTTGTATATGTTTTGAATGTTGGATCTTCTTCAGCAAGTTTTGATAATGCTATTGCCATTTTTTCTTGTGCTACTTTATCTTTTGGTTCTATAGCTATATCAATAACTGGTTCTGGGAATTCCATTGATTCTAATATAACTGGTGCATTTACATCACATAATGTATCACCTGTAGTTACATCTTTTAAACCAACTGCAGCTGCAATATCACCAGAATATACTTTATCAATATCTTCTCTATGATTTGAGTGCATTTGTAGAATTCTTCCTATTCTTTCTTTTTTATCTTTGTTTGAATTTAATACTGTAGATCCAGATTCTAATGTACCTGAATATACTCTAAAGAAACATAATTTTCCAACAAATGGGTCTGTTGCAATTTTAAATGCTAATGCAGCAAAAGGTTCTGAATCAGATGTTTTTCTTTCTACTTCATTTCCTTCTAAGTCAACACCTTTGATATGTGGTATATCTAATGGTGATGGCATAAAGTCAACTATAGCATTTAATAATTCTTGAACACCTTTGTTTTTATATGAAGAACCACAACATACTGGAACTATTGTGTTTGCAATTGTTCCTGCACGTAAACCTTTTTTGATTTCTTCTGATGTTAATTCTCCTCCATCAAGATATTTCATCATTAATTCTTCATCTTGTTCTGCTACTGCTTCTATCATTTTTTCACGATATTCTTGTGCTAAATCTTTCATATCTTCTGGAATATCTGTTTCTTCGATTTCTTTTCCTAAATCATCTTTATGAATAAAAGCTCTCATTTTTATTAAGTCTACTATTCCTTTGAATTGGTCTTCTGCACCAATTGGTAATTGGATTGGAACAGCATTTGCTTTTAATCTATTTTTTAATTGATCCACACAAAGCATAAAGTTAGCTCCTGTGATATCCATTTTATTTACATATACCATTCTAGGTACATTGTATTTATCAGCTTGTCTCCAAACTGTTTCTGTTTGTGGTTGAACCCCACCTTTTGCGGCTAAAACTGTTACAGAACCATCTAATACTCTAAGAGATCTTTGAACTTCTACTGTAAAGTCAACGTGTCCTGGAGTATCTATAATATTGATTCTGTTATTATTCCAAAAACATGTTGTAGCAGCAGATGTTATTGTTATCCCTCTTTCTTGTTCTTGTTCCATCCAGTCCATTGTTGCTGCGCCTTCATGAACTTCTCCTATTTTATGTGTTTTTCCTGTATAAAATAGGATTCTTTCTGTTGTTGTTGTTTTTCCGGCATCAATATGAGCCATGATACCTATGTTTCTTGTTCTTTCTAATGGATATGCTCTTCCTGCCATAACTTAAGTTTCCCCCTTCCTAGTTTTATTTTACCATTTATAATGTGCAAATGCTTTATTAGCTTCTGCCATTCTATGTGTATCTTCTTTCTTCTTGAATGCTCCACCATTTCCGTTTACTGCATCCATTATTTCACCTGCTAATTTTTCAGCCATAGTTTTTTCATGTCTGTTTCTAGCATATGTTACTAACCATCTTAATCCTAAAGTTTGTCTTCTTTCTGGTCTAATTTCTAATGGAACTTGGTATGTTGCTCCACCTACTCTTCTTGCTTTAACTTCAAGAACTGGCATAACGTTTTCTAAAGCTGCTTCAAAAACTTCTAAAGGGTTTTTTCCTTCTTTTTCTTTTATAATATCAAATGCATCATAAACTATTTTTTGAGCAACTGATTTTTTACCATCAAGCATTATATTGTTTACTAATTTTGTAACAACTTTGCTATTATATATTGGATCTGGTAATACTTCTCTTTTTGCTATATATCCTTTTCTTGGCACTATTCTTCCCTCCTTGATTTTTTAATAATGTGAATACTTATAAAAGCATTCTTCGGTACTCTCAAAAAGTTTTTCTTTTTGCGTATAGCGCTATATAAATCTATTCTAAATTTAAGTACCTTAAGTTTAGTAAGAATTACAAGCACTAATGTTCTTGTTTTACTAAAAAACTTCTATTTCTTTGGTTTTTTAGCTCCATATTTAGAACGCGCTTGCATTCTATCTTTAACACCAGCTGTATCTAATGTTCCTCTGATGATATGGTATCTAACACCTGGAAGGTCTTTTACCCTACCACCTCTAATTAATACAACACTGTGTTCTTGTAAGTTATGTCCTATACCTGGGATATAAGATGTAACTTCATAACCGTTTGAAAGTCTAACTCTGGCAACTTTTCTTAAAGCAGAGTTTGGTTTTTTAGGTGTAACTGTTTTTACAACTGTACATACTCCTCTTTTTTGTGGAGCTCTATTGTTTGTTAATTTTTTGTTTTTTGAGTTCCATCCATGTTGTAAAGCTGGAGCTGTTGATTTTGTTACTCCTGATTTTCTTCCTTTTCTTACTAATTGATTAATTGTTGGCACTTAAATTTCACCTCCTATAAAATAAATATTTTGTTACGGATCAGCACAATTCACGCACTTTACTATAACGCATCATATTTTATCATGTTTACCAAAATAAGTCAAGAAAAAACTTGGAATTTCTTCCAAGTTTCAAGTATTTTATATCTCTTTTTATTATTCATCCCCTATTTCGTGATCATTGCTTTCTTTTTCTTTAGAAAATTTTTCTTTTTCGCTTCTAATTGCAGATTCTTTTGCTTTTTCCAATTTCTCTTTTCTTACTTCTTTAATTCCTTTTTCTGCAATTTCTTTGATTCTTTTCTTAAAATCATCCTCTAACTTTATAGGTTCAACCTTCTCTTCAGGTTTTTCTAATTCTTCTGTTTCTTCCGTTTCTTCTATTTCTTCTTTTCTATTTCCAAATTTTTCAGATAAATAATTATATGCTTTTTGTATTCTAGGATGCTTTCTAACAAATTCATATATCTTAGGATGTTTTTTGAAGAATTCTGGTATTTCAGTTATTTCGCCATTTTCTTTGTTCTCTTGTATTTTTTTATCGGTTCCATTAACTAAATTTTTTACGCCCAAATCTATTTCTGCTTTTTCTCTTATTTTTTCTTTAGATGTATATTTCTTGTCTTTCCATTGATCAAGTTTTAATTCGATATTGTCCCAAGACATCCCTTTCATTAAATTACCGGCAATCATATTACATTTAGATACTTTAGTTGATAAATCAAATATTCTTTTATTTAACTCTTCTGTTTCAATACCAGAAAATTTGTTATTTCTTCTTGTATTTTTTTCTTCTGGTAAATTAGTTAGTTTTTCTTGATTTTTAATATATTTAGAATTATTTTCAGCTATTTTCTCATTTATTTCTTCTATTTCTTTATTATTTTTTTCTTTCTCCTCTGGAGAAAGACCTTTAGAACCTTTTAAAAGCATATCTTTTTTTAAATCTAATATTGCTAATTCTTTATTTATTTCTTCTCCTTCTTTAGTTATTTCATCTAGCTGTTTAGTTCTATTAGCTGTTTCTTCTCTTAATTTTATTTCTTCTTTTATCTCATTAATTTGCTTTTCTATTTCATATTTATATTCAATTATATTACTTACTTTTTCTATATTAGCACTTACTTTTTTTATTTGTTTTAACTCGTCATATTCTGCTTTTGTAGCAGTTTTATTCGATAATTTTTCTTCGATTTCTTTAATTCTTTTTTCTTTAGTTCCATTTTTATATAGCATATATTCTTCTTCCCATTTTCTTAATTTTCTCATTTAAATACCTCCTATGTATTTATATAAACATCATCTTATATATTATACCATTTTTTTACTTATAAATCAACTTTTTTACAAATTTAGACTCTTTTTAACAAAAATGTAATGTTTGTAATTTTTTTTACAATCAATTATTTTATTGACATGCTTTATCAATAGGTTTATAATATTTTCACTAATAGCATAACTTATTACAGCTAACTAGCTAATAGGAAGGGGATATTAGTATGCTTCAAAAGGATAAAGCTATAAAACGGGCAAATATTCTAAAATCACATTTTTTTAATTTTTTGATAATACTTTCTTTTCTAGGTATTTCAATGTTAATTTTATTTGGTTTTTCAACTTGTCTTTCTATAGTTTTCCTTGGTACATTTTTATATTCATTTACTGGCTTTTTACTATCATACTCAATGTCTTTTACCATTTTGTATATGTTGCATTCTATTGCAGCAACCTTAATGTGTGTGAACATTGTATTGATCAATGCTAATTTTATCACTATTGGCAATGTAATATTGACTGTTTTTGAATTATTTATAATGTACTATGGACTAAAAAAAGGAATCTAAATTAGATTCCTTTTTATTATTTCTAAACTTCTTTCCGCTATTTTCCTATATCTTTCTTTTTTATCTTTTATTTTCTTTCCTTCTAATTGTGGTAAAATCCCAAAATTTGCATTCATTGGCTGAAATTTAGAATTTTCAGTAGATATATATTTAACTAATGCTCCAATAACATTTTCTTCACTAAAAATAATCTTTTTGTTATTTCCTCTATATTTCTCTACTGCATTTAAAGCTGCTACTAATCCTGATGAAATTGATTCAACATATCCTTCAACACCTGTAATTTGTCCTGCGAAGTAAATATTTTCTTTTTTTCTAAAGCAGTATGTTTCATCCAATAATTTAGTTGAATTTATATATGTATTTCTATGCATTACTCCATATTTTATGAATTCTGCATTCTCCAATCCAGGTATTAAAGAGAATACTCTTTTTTGTTCTCCAAACTTTAGATTAGTTTGAAATCCAACCAAGTTGTACATAGTTGCATTTGTATCATCTTGTCTTAGTTGAACAATGGCATATGGTCTTTTAGCTGTTCTAGGATCATCAAACCCAACCGGCTTCAGTGGTCCAAATCTCAATGTATCAATACCTCTTTTAGCCATTATTTCAATAGGCATACACCCTTCAAATATTTCTCTTTTTTCAAAATCATGTAAAGTTACAACTTCCGCTTCCACAAGTTCTTTTACAAAATCCTCATATTCTTTCTTATTCATAGGAAGATTTATATAACTATGTTCCTGATTATCCAATCTTTTAATCCATTCCTCTACTGTTTCCTCTTTCTTTTTTTCTGCTTCATATCTGTTTCCATAAAAAGCAATTTCGAAATTTATACTATCTTTTGAAACAATAGGTGCTGCTGCATCATAAAAATATAATTTATCCTCTCCGGTTATTTTTGATATCTCCTTAGTCAAACTTTCAGAAGTAAGTGGCCCTGTAGCTATAATAACAATACCATTTCGAGCTATTTCTTCTATGTCAGTTACTTCCTCATGTATAATTTCAATCAAATCATTTTTTTCAATTTCTTCTGTTACCAATCTTGAAAATTCTTCCCTATCTACAGCCAAAGCTTGACCTGCTGGTACTTTGGTTTTATCAGCAACTTTTATTAATAACGAATCTAATAACCTCAATTCTTCCTTTAAAAGTCCACAAGCATTTGTTAAAAGATTTGATTTAAATGAATTACTACATACAATTTCAGCTAAATCCTTATTAGTATGTGCAGCTGAATATTTTATTGGTTTCATCTCATAAAGTTTTACTTTTATTCCTCTTTTGGCTATTTGATATGCCGCTTCTGTTCCAGCTAATCCTCCACCTATTACACTAATATAATCTTTCATTTTTATTTCTTCCTATCTTTCAAATTCCTCTTCTTCTTTTCTATATTCTTCCCAAGATAAATCTTTTTGATTATGTTGTTTCATTTTTTCTATTTCACTATCCATTTCTTTTCTTTTTTCAATTAACTTTTCTACTTTTTTTTGCTCTTCTATGTATTTTTTTCTAATCTCTGGATAATGGAAAATTCCTTCTTGTTCTATTTCTGAATATATATGATTAATTCTATTCAATAATATATTTTGTCTTTTATAATCTGTAAATTTTGTTTCTTCTAACAATTTTTCATTTCTTAATAAAGCTTTTCTTAAACCTTCTTCTCTTTTTTTATCTTCATTTCTTCTTATTTTAGCTTTTATGTTTTTGTATTCTATTATATATCTTCCCATTTTTTCTTTATCATAGTCAAAAGACTCTGTTTTTAATTCATCTAATATATGAATAATTCTTATTAATAGTTTCTTTCTTTCGCTCAAATCCTTAGTATCTTTCAATTTCTCTTCATATTGTTCTAAATGTTTATTCAGTCCTTTTTCTCTTTTTGTATCCCCATCTTTGTCTATATTTTCAGCCCAATTATTTCTTTTTTTCATATCTTTCTCCTATTCAAATAATCTTAATATATCTTCTTTAGAAAGTTCATTAATAAATGATGTTTTTGTATCTAACATAGTATTCGCTAGGCTTGCCTTTTTTTCCTGAAGTTCATGTATTTTTTCTTCTATTGAGTTTTTAGTTATTAATTTATACACTTGTACATTATTTTTCTGTCCTATTCTATATGCTCTATCTGTTGCTTGATTTTCAGTTGATACATTCCACCACGGATCATAATGAATAACCATATCTGCACCTGTTAAATTTAATCCAGTTCCACCTGCTTTTAGAGAAATCAAAAAAACTTTCACATCTGAGTTTTCGTTAAATTCATCAACCATCTTCATTCGGTCATCTACTTTTGTTGATCCAATTAATTTAAAATATTTTATATTTCTTTTTTTCAATTCTTGTTCTAGTAATTCAAACATTGCGGTATATCCTGAAAATAATAATATCTTGTGTCCTGAATCTATTGCATCCTCCAATATTTCCACACATTGATCCATCTTACTACTTCCATCTTTGTATCCTTCTATAAATAGACTTGGATGACAACATATTTGTCTTAATCTTGTAAGTGCTGCAAGTATTTGAATATGACTTTGTTCATATCCATTTATTTCTATTTGCTCTGATAATTCTTGTTTTGCTCTTGCTAAATATGATAAATATATTTTTCTTTGTTCTTCGTTCATTTCATTGTTTAATATAGTTATAGTCTTTTCCGGCAATTCTGTCAAAACTTCTTTTTTATTTCTTCTTAAAACAAATGGTTCAATTAACATTTTAAGTTTTTTAGTTACCTTTTGGTCATTTTCTTTTACTATTGGCATTTCATATGTAGCTTTAAATTTTCTATATGTAAATAAATATCCCGGCATAATAAAGTCAAATATTGACCATAATTCTGCTAATGAATTTTCTATTGGCGTTCCTGTTAGAGCAAACCTTGTATCTGCATTTATCTTTTTTATTGATTTTGCATTTTGTGTATTGCTATTTTTTAAATATTGTGCCTCATCAGCTATAACAAATCTAAACTTATACGCTTTTTCCTTATATAAGTCAATATCTCTTTTTAACAAATCATATGACGTTATAACTAAATCATAATTATCTATATCTTGTATTTGTCTCTTTCTTTCATTTAAAGTTCCTCTTATTACTAATGTTTTCAATCCACCAGCAAATTTCTCAGCTTCATTTTGCCAGTTTAAAGTTAAAGAACTTGGTGAAACAACCAAACTCGCTCTTCTTTCTCCATTATTACTTTCATTATTTTCGATATAATCTACTATTAGCGATAAAATTTGCACTGTCTTTCCAAGTCCCATGTCATCTGCCAATACTCCTCCAAATTTATATCTATCCAATATTTTCAACCACTTAAACCCTGTTTTTTGGTAATATCTTAGTACATCATTTAACTTGTCAGGAACTTTTATTTCTTCGAAGTCTTCTTTGTTTATATCTTTTATAATTTCTTTATATTTACTATTTTTTGTTATTTCAGTTCCCTTAATACCTTTCAATAATTCATTCAAATACAGACTTCTATTAATTGGTAACTTTATTTCTCCACTGCTTAATTCTTCATAATCAATATCCATTCCGAGTCACTAATTTGTCCAAAAAATCTATTTCTTTGCTATTTTCTAAATCGATAAAGCTACCATCTTTTAACCTATGGTATTTTTTCTTTAAAGAATATTTTTCCATTATATCCTTTATTTCTTTTGCATCTATATCAATGTTTTTCAAATCAATTTGTAACAAATCATTTTCTATTTTTACACCAATCCCAGACATTTTTGGTGTTCTAATCTGCTTTGTTTTAAAATTATCTGTAACCATTAATTCAAACTTCTGTGTATAATAATTTATATCATCTGTTAAGAACTCATAAATTTTATCATTATTTGGTAATATAAATCTCAGATTTTTAACATCCAACATAAAACCAGATTTTCTAAAAATATTTAACGCTTTTGTTTCTTCTATCATATTTCTCGGAAAATTTACTTTTCTTTTTTCATCTAATGGGTTCATTTCATTATTCCCATATTGAAATTTAACATCTGCAATTAAATAATCATTTTTGTCAAAATCCAAAAATACTTTTACGCATAATTCTTTCGGTTTGTATTTTTCTAATTCTTCTTCTGATATATCCTTTATATCTATTGCATTTTTTACTTTAGGAATAATTATAGAAAATAGTTTTGTCAGCTCTTCTTTTCCAAATTCTACTTCTGTCATATAATTTTTCCTAAATATTTCTAAAAGTTTTAAGTTTGAATTCTCAAACTCTTTACTACATCTATATAATTTTTTTTCATCTAAAAGATATTTATAATTTTTCCCTTGAATAATGGCAATATTATATATTTGCTTATTAGGAATAATTTGATAATCACCTTTTATGCTCTTAGTCAATATAAATTTTAAATCCGGCTCTTCATCTGTAAACTTAATAATCATCTTTTGATAATCTTTATCAAATACTATCTCTTTTCCATTTATCACATCAAAAAAATCATCTATACCACTATTCCCTAATATAATACTTGTTTCACTTAATGCCTTTCCATAATATCTATAATTACTATTAGCATTTGAATTTGCATATTTTATAATTTCAGAATATTTTAATATAAAATCTAAAAGGCCTTTACTGTTTTCTTCAAAAGCTTCATATACATGGATAAATTGTAATTTACTGCCATATTTATAGAATTCTTTTTTCATCATCCTTGTATAAAATTCTGATAAATTCTTTATTTTATACATATTTTTGTTTCCAATTTTGAACTCTACTTTCATTTCTCCTGAAAACTTATCATAATATATGCTTGGTTCTATTTTTATAGTCCCTTTATTTTTTAATCCTTCGTCTTCATCGATGCTTGTTCCTATTCCTTCAATTTCTTCATTATAGAATACATTTACTATTTGATTGAAATTTCTATACATATTGCCTTTTTCTTTTGTCTCATCAATAATATTTTTTTCTCTATTTTCTATTTCTTCATCCCCATATTGTTCTTTGTACTGTGGATTATTATTGAATTCCAAGACAGATGCTAGTGTATGCTTGCATACACCATAGTGATTATAGTAATCTTCACATGTACATGAAATATCTTCAACATATCCATCTTTTATATCTACATATGTTCTATATGGTTTTGTCCCTGCAACAATAGCACTTATCTCAAAATTTTTATCATCAACATATTCAATATGTTTTATTTTCACTTTATTTTCTTGTGATAATTTCTCTGCTTTCTCTGTTCTTTTTAAGTCAGCATCTATTTTCAAATCTTCTAAAATTACATTATTAACAAGCATCTCTCATCCCTCACTCGGCATAATATTATACATTATATCAAACAAAAAAGCAAGTAGTTATGGATAAAAAGGGTCAATTCCCATATTAACCATAAATTTATACTAACTATAGATATATATACTTTTATAGCCAAAATGTTTTGCAATATTTTTGTAATATTTCTTAATTTTATGGATAAAAAAGAACCGATCTTAATTATCCATGAATTGCTGTAATAATATTTGTTTTATAAAATATATTTTAAATATAGCTTTTTTACAAAATTTATAGTAAAATTGAACAAGATGAATTTTAATTAAAATTCATCTTGCTATTAATACCTATTAGGAGGTAATTATTTTGAAAAAATATAAACTTGCCATTGTTGGCGCAACTGGTCTTGTGGGAAGAACAGTTATTAAAGTACTAGAAGAAAAAAATCTTCCTCTAGAAAGTATTACTTTATTTGCTAGTAAAAGGTCTAGTGGAAAGAAACTTTTAGCATTTGGAAAGGAACATATTGTAAAAGAACTTGATGAACATTCTTTTGATTCTGGTTTTGATTATGCTATTTTCTCAGCTGGTGGTGAAACTGCTAAAAAGTATGCACCTATTGCAGCTGCTCATGGATGTATAGTTGTAGATAATAGTAGTAATTTTAGGATGGATAAAGATGTTCCTTTGGTAGTTCCAGAGGTAAATATGGAGGATGCTTATAATAATAATGGAATTATAGCTAATCCTAATTGTTCAACTATTCAAGCAATGCTACCTTTAAAAGCTTTAGATGATAAATATGGTATCAAAAGAGTTGTATACTCTACTTACCAGGCAGTTTCTGGTGCTGGAAGAGATGCATTATTGGATTTAAAAAACACTACTGGAAAAGAACCTTTAAAGAAATTTCCTTATCCAATATATAATAACTGTTTACCACATATTGATGTATTTATGGATAATGGTTATACAAAAGAAGAAATGAAAATGATAAACGAAACTAGAAAGATTTTGCATCATCCTGATTTAAAAGTTACTGCAACTACAGTCCGAGTGCCTGTAGAAAATTCTCATTCTGAATCTATTAATGTTGAATTAGAAAAAGATTTTAACATTGAAGATATTTTTGACACATTTAGAAACTTTAAAAATTTAATAGTAGTAGATGACCCAGAAAACAATATCTATCCTATGGCAATTAATGCTAATGGCCATGATGAAGTTTTTGTTGGAAGAATCAGACGCGATTATAGTGTTGAAAATGGATTAAATATATTTGTAGTTGCTGATAATATTAGAAAAGGTGCTGCAAGCAATGCTGTTCAAATAGTAGAGGAACTAATAAAACATAGTGAAATGGAGGAAAAATAAATGGAAAAAATTAAAATTGGAATTTATGGCTATGGAAATTTAGGAAAAGGTGTAGAAAAAGCTATTTTCAATAATCCTGATACTGAATTAGTAGGTATCTTTACTAGACGTAATCCAGAAGATGTAAAAGCAATACATGATAATATTCCTGTATATAATGTAAATGATGCTTCTAAAATGAAAGATAAAATTGATGTAATGATTCTTTGTGGTGGCTCAGCAACAGATTTACCTAAGCAAACACCTGAAGTTGCGCAATTATTTAATACTGTTGATAGTTTTGATACTCATGCAAAAGTTCCAGAATATTTTGAAAGTGTAAATAGAGCTGCAAAATCTTCAAATAATTTATCTTTAATTTCTTGTGGATGGGACCCAGGATTATTTTCTTTAAATAGAGCTTTATTTGAAGCCATTCTACCTACTGGTACAAATTATGTATTTTATGGAAGAGGATTAAGCCAAGGTCACTCTGATGCTATTAGAAGAATTAAAGGTGTCAAAAATGCTGTTCAATATACAGTTCCTTATGATAAGGCTGTAGAAAAAGTAAGAAACGGAGAAAATCCACAATTTGATTCTGTAAGAGAAGTTATGTGGAGAGAGTGTTTTGTTGTTTTAGAAGATGGAGCTAATGAAAAAGATATTGAAAAAGAAATAAAAGAAATGCCAAATTATTTTGAACCATATAATACTACTGTTCATTTTATTTCTGAAGAAGAATTAGAAAAAAATCACAGCGGTATGCCTCATGGTGGATTTGTTTTAAGAAGTGGTGCGACTAGTGAAGATGTTAATCAAGTTGCTGAATTTTCATTAAAATTAGATTCTAATCCAGAATTTACAGCTAGTGTATTAGTTGCTTATGCTAGAGGTGTTTATAAGTTAAGAAAAAATGGAAAGACAGGAGCAATTACAGTTTTAGATATTCCTATCTCTTATATACTACCTAAAACAGATGAAGAAATATTAAAAAACATAATTTAATACAAAACGAACAATTAATTTTTTATAATTAATTGTTCGTTTTCTTTTTATCTATACCATACTTCTCATATCATATAATCCACTATTTTTAGTAACAATAAATTTTGCAGCTTTTAGAGCTCCTTCTACAAATACTTGTCTCGAATATGATGTATGTTTTATTTCTAAAGTTTCATTCTCTCCAAAGAATTTTACAGTATGTTCTCCAACAATATTTCCACCACGAATTGATGAAAATCCTATTTCATCTTTAGACCTTTTTTCTCTTTTTTGCATTCTGTCAAAAGTATATATTTTTTTATTTTCTAAAACTTCATTAATTGCATCAGCAAGTAATATTGCTGTTCCACTTGGGCTATCTACTTTTCTATTATGATGTGTTTCTATTATTTCAATATCAGTATCATTTAAAACTCTTGCTATTTCTTGTACTATTTTGGCCATTAAATTAATATCTAAAGACATATTAGAGCTTCTAAATACTGGTATTTCCTCTGAAGCTTCTTTAATAACTTTTAGTTCTTCATCTGAAAAACCTGTTGTTGCTATAACTATTGGAATTTTATTTTTTCTTGCATATTCTAAAATATTTAAAGAAGCTTTTGGGATTGAAAAGTCTATTATTACATCAACTTTTTCTTCTATATCTTTTGTATTTTCATATATTGGAAATTTTTCATTGTTTTCACCAATTCCAACACCACAAGTAATATTTAAATCTTTTTCTTCTGCTACCTTTTTAATTACTTTTTTTCCCATTCTTCCTGTTGCACCATTTAATAATATATTCATCTCTTTCTCCTTTTTAAATTAAATTATGTTTTTTCATTACATGTTCCATATTAGCTTTGTTCTCTTCACTTAATTCAACTAAAGGTAAACGTGGTTTTCCAAAATCATATCCTTTTAAATTTAAAGCATATTTAACTGGTATAGGATTAACTTCTGAGAACAGTGCATCTACCAAATCTAGAACTTCTAATTGCATTTTAGTTGCTTCTTTTTGATTTCCATCAAAATATTTTTTTGTCATATCATGTACATATTTTGGCATTATATTTGATAATACAGATATAACACCTTTTCCTCCTAGAGATAACACTGGTATTATTTGGTCATCATTTCCAGAATAAATATCTAAACTATCCCCACATAAGCTTGCTATTTTAGCAACTTGAGAAATGTTTCCACTTGCTTCTTTTATTCCAACTATATTTTCTATTTTTGAAAGTTCCAAACAAGTTTCAGGAGTAATATTTACCCCTGTTCTACTAGGTACACTGTATACAATTATAGGTAGTGTAACTTCTTTAGAAATAGCTTTATAGTGTTCCACTAAACCTCTTTTTGTTGTTTTATTATAATATGGTGTAACAACCAATAAAGCATCTGCTCCTACACTTTCAGCATATTTTGACATTTCGATTGCTGTTTTTGTATTGTTGCTCCCTGTACCTACTACAACTTTTGTCCTCTTATTTACTTTTTCAATTGCAAATTTTATTGTTTCCTTTCTTTCATCATCTGTCATAGTAGCAGATTCTCCTGTAGTCCCACATACTATTATTGCATCTACTTCATTTTGTATTTGTTCTTCTATTAATCTTCCAAACTCGGAAAAATTAACCCCATCTTCTGTAAACGGTGTTGATATTGCTGTACCACACCCTTCAAACACTGTTTTCTTCATATTAATTCCTTCTTTCATATATAAATAAACACTATATAAATTTAGTTAAATTTTAAGATTTATTTGTTAATATTTTAAATCAATTCATTATGTATTTTATTTATAAGTTCATCATCCATTTTATCCACAATCACTTCAATTTTTGATTGTGTTAAATTTATATTTTGTATTATTATTTTATTTTCTTCTAAAATCTTAATAACTTTTTGAAGTACAATATTGTCTTGAATTATTCCATATCCAACTATAGTTAATTTTATGATTTCTTCTTGTGAAATATTATATTCAGAATAGTTTTCTTCCAAGATTTCTTGTACTTTATTTAGTTCAGCTTTTTGAATTCTAAATTCCGCACTGAAATCAGAACTATTTTTATCAAAATATTCTGCAATTATATTTTTTTCCAATAAATCTTTATATATTTTATATGATAAATTTATATTATTTTCTTTTTCCCCTTGGACTTTTATTTTTATTAAATTATCATTTTTTACTATACTCTTTATCTCTGTATTTTCTATCTCTTTACAGATTCGAGTCCCCCTCTTGTCAACAAATGTTGATTTTGCTTCTATATCACAATTAAATTTTTTACCTATTTGTATACATCTATTGTGTAAGACCTTAGCTCCTGCATCTGCTATTTCTTGCATTTCATCAAAAGAAATTTCATCTAATTTTTTTGCCATAGTAGTTATATTTGGATCTGAAGAATATATACCATCCACATCTGAAAATATATAACACTTTTCAGCTTCTAATGCTGCTTGTAAAGCAACAGCTGTTGTATCTGATCCTCCTCTACCTAGAGTTGTAATATCATTTTCTTCATCAATTCCTTGAAACCCTGCAACTACAACAATATTTCCTTTTTCAAATTCTCTTGCAATCTTTTGAGTTTCAATTTGCTCAATTTTAGCCTTTTTATGAATTGAATTTGTTATTATTCCAGCTTGCCATCCGAGTTAAAGAAACCGCTTTATATCCTTCTCTATTTAATAAAATACTTAACTTTGCCGCAGTAATTTGTTCTCCTGTTGATAATAGCATATCTATTTCTCTTTCATTAGGTACTGCTGACAACTCTTGAGCTTCCTTTAATAAGTTATCTGTAGTTTTTCCTTGTGCTGATACTACAACAGCAATATTTTTTGCTTCCTTCTTTAAATTAATAATCTTTTTAACTACTGCATTTAATTTAATATTATCAGCAACTGAACTGCCTCCAAATTTTAATACTATTGTGTTCATCATAATATGTCACACCTTTTTAAATTTCAAAAACCTCAACTAATTATAGTCAAAGTTATTTTGTATGTTAGTATTATATTATATTTTTCTTATTCTTTCAAGCCAAATCATTATTTTTAATATCATTATAAATTATGCGTTCTCTTCAAATATAATTTTGCTGTATATCTCTTTCTGTCTTTCATATTAATTGATATAAAATAAAATTGCATAAAGACCCCTAGAATTAACTAGAAGGTCTTATTTTATATTCCTATTATCACTGGTTTTTTTTTATTATCATTTAATGTTTTGTAATAATTGGCTATTAGTTCGTCTAATTCTATACTCAACTGATATGTAATACTATAATCTTCCCCATCTTCTATGCTTTTATTCAATTTATCCCTTAATTTACAAATTTCATCATTTAACATACAAATCACTCCTTTTCCCTTTTTCTTCTTTAGTATGTTTATAAATTATCACACAACTTTTATCAAGTCAAGCATTTTCAACGGTTTTTAGCAACTTTCGTAAGACATCTTTTTCTTTTTTTCGACAAAATAAAATAATAAAAAACGGCTTTATTTTATTTAATTAATAAAAACCGTTTTTACAACATATTTCTTTATGAGTTTTTTATGCCTTTTATTCTATTTTTTCACAACCGATATCACCATTTTATCCTCTTTAAAGACATTTTCTATTATTTCTTTTAAAAATTCTAAATCCACTTTCCAAATTTCTTCTAAATAGTCGAAACTATTTACTCCTTTAAAATAATCGGCTAGAAACATTCTAGATACATCTGAAACATTTTCATATTCTCTTATATATCCTCCATATATCGTCTTCTTTATTCTTTCGACATCTTCCTCTTTAATATCTTTTTTCAGTACTTCTATTTCATTCTTTATCTGTCTATATATCTGATATGGGTCTTTACTATATCCAGAAATTAATATATGTGCATATGTTTTACTAAATTCATAATCAAAGTTTGGAACCATATGCAATGTTCCTTTATTATATAACTTTTTATATAAAGAAGAACTCTTTCCTATTAATAGATTTAATAAAATCTCAATTGCTATGTGTCTTTTCACTAACGTTTTTGAATCTCCATCTTTTATAATTTTATCTTTTATCCCTATTGCATAAATTGGTTGACTTACATCATGTTCTTCTAAAATCTCACTTTTGGCAATTGTTTCTGGCTCATTAGGATATATCCTCTTAGGAACATTTTTCTCTTCTTTTTTTATTAATCTTTCTTCTATTTCATGTATAATCTTTTCAGGTTCAAAATCTCCACATATTACAAGTAACATATTAGATGGAATATAAAAAGTATTGTAGCATTTATATAAAATTTCTTTATCAATTTTTCCTATTGTTTCTATAGTTCCAGTAATATCTATTTTTATAGGATTTTTATGGTACATTGCCTTTAATGCATTAAGATATACCTTCCATTCTGGTAAATCATCATACATCATTATCTCTTGGCCTATAATTCCTTTTTCCTTCTCAACATTTTCATCTGTAAAATACGGATGTTGAACATAATCCATAAGTTCTGTCATTGCTTCATAAAAATTATCTGTACATTCAAAAAGATATGCCGTATGATCATTAGTTGTATACGCATTCGCTTCAACTCCTAAAGAAGTTAGTTTATCTAAACTATTAATCCCATTTTCTTGTTCAAATAATTTGTGTTCTAAAAAATGTGCAACTCCGTTTGGCACTTCTATAACTTCATTATCAACTACAAATTTATTATCATTTGATCCATAATTAGTTCCCCATATCATATATTTTTTCTTTATGTCTTTTTTGGGAATAATAATAACATTTAAACCATTATTTAATTTTTCAACATAAATCTTCTCTTTAACCTTAAGATTTTCAATTACTTTCATTTTCTTCCTTCCTTTTTCTTAATTTCTCAAAAAATAAATAGTATTTATCCTTACCTTATCAGCAATATTTTGTACATCTTCTTTAGTAACTTTATTTATTCTTTCTTTATATTCCTCTAAGGTCTTTTTATCTTTAGACAATTCTTGCCCAAAATAATATGTTATTAATGAATCCTCTTCATCCTCAATTGACTCTATAATTGAAACAACTCCTCTTTTGGCGTTTTTAATATCTATATCAGTAAAAATACCTTCTTTAATCTCTGTTATTTGTTCTTTTATTAAATCCAAAGCTTTATTATAGTTTTCTATTTCAATACCACAAATTATAAAAATATTGTTTTTATGTCTTAAATAACTTGAACTAGCAACATAGGCTAAATGGCCTTTCTCTCTTACATTCTGAAATAATTTTGAATTTGCAGTGCCTCCTAATATGCAATTATATATCATAACATCATACTTTAAGTCTTCATTGTCAATATCAATATCTAGTCCTATTATTAATTTTCCTTGATTTACTTCCATCTTTTCTTCAATTATTTTTTCTTTTGTATTATTATTGTTTTTCTCTAAAACAGTCATATTATATCCATTTTCTCTTTGAGGTAATTTTTCAACATCTTTATTCATACATATTTCTTCTGTTAAATCTTGCTTAATGTTTCCTGATATAAAAATATCAATTTTACATGTATTTATTAATTCTACATATTGTTTATACAGATTTTCTTCATCAATATCTTTGACATCTTCAATATATCCATATTTATACAAACCATATGGCTTACCTTTGTACATGTTTTCAATACAACTTTCTAAACTATACCTTGCTTTATTATCTCTTTTTGCGGATATTATCTGAACTAAGTTTTCTTTTTCTTGTTCAACGTATTCTTTATTAAAACCTCGTTTCTCAATTAATGGATTAAATACAATATCTAAAATACATTCTAAAGCTTTTGTTAATAAATTTTCTTTTTTAGGTAAAAAATCATCATTAATTGTTTCTATATAAAATTTTAAAACTTGATTATCACCAATTTTATCTACACCACAATCAAAACTAGCACCATACATTTCTTCTAATTTTTTACTGATTTCTTCTTGTGTTTTAAATGTATTAGTTCCTCTGTTTAATACTTTTGGTATCAATGCATTTTTGGTAACTTCATCTCTATTTAGTTTTGAAGTTAAAAATATAGCTATTATATTTGTTTTAAATTTATTTGTACAAATCTGATGTAGTTGAATACCTTTTTTAATTTCAAGTTTTTTATATTCCATTATTTTCTCCTTTCTAACATTACATATATATATAACAAAATTGGAAGTTTTCTAAGTATATTTTACCCCAAAAACTCCCAATTATTTAAATTCTAAAATTTTCTTTTTCTAGCTGCTTCTGATTTTTTCTTTCTTCTTACACTAGGTTTTTCATAGTGTTCTCTTTTACGAACCTCTTGTAGCACTCCATTACGTGCACATTGTCTTTTAAATCTCTTTAAAGCATCTTCTATATTACCATTATTAACTTTTATCTCTGACATTTTATATTCCCCTCCTTCCGGCCATACGCGAATGTATGTGGGATAACCCTTATAACGTTATTATTATACATTATTGTTATATTAGTTGTCAATACTTAGATATCAAATAATATTGTTTTATTTTGTTTTAAAGATTCTTGAACATCAATAATTCTTTGATTACTAGAACCTCTAAATTTTAATTTGATGTCTTTTTTCTCTTCTATAAACTTTCCATCAACTAGAACATCTATATATTTTAATAATTCTGGTGTCTCTTCCCATTCTTTGCACATTCTATCTAATAAATCTTTTTCAAATGTATACCCTGTATAACACCATATATTTTTATCAGGAAATTTCTCTTTTACAAGCTTTACTAATGGCAAAACCCCTTTTTGATTTACATGCTCCAATGGTTCTCCACCCAATAGTGTTAATCCTGCTATATATGAATGATCTAATTCTTCAATTATTCTTTCTATTTCTTTTTCAGTAAATTCTTTTCCGTAATTAAAGTCCCATGCCTCTTGATTAAAACAATTTTTACAATGGTGTGTACATCCACTTACAAATAAAGAAATTCTAACTCCTACTCCATTTGCTACATCTGCTCTTTTTATATCCGCATAATTCATATTATTACCTCATTTCTAACTCATAAAAAATAATTGTCTCATAAAAGTATTCGTTGCTGGTACAAACCACATTATTATTCCTACTATTATAACTATTACTGCTGTAATTATCATTGCTTGAATATCTTTTTGATCTAACTTTTTCTTATCTTTAAAGTCTGGCTTATGTTTAAATACTTCTTTAAGAACATCAATTATTCCCATTAAAGTTCCTACTCTATTTTTATCTTGCTCTTTTTCCATATTCTTTTTTCTTCTAGAATTATTCTCATCTACCACACTATTTTTGTTTTGTAAATCTTTTTTTACATTACTATTTTCATTATATATTTTCTCAAAATCTTTAATTTCTGCTTTTTTAAATTCTAAATTATATTGCGATCTTAAGAACTCATCTGATAGGACGTGATAAGCTTCATTTACTTCTTGAGTTTTTTGCTCAGCCAATATTTTTTCATTTCCTAAATATTGATCTGGATGATATTTTTTAATTAATACTTTATATGCTTTATCTATTACTTCCCTAGAAGCATTTTTGTTTACTTCTAATATCTCATAATAATTCTTCATATTCTATACCAACTTTCATACTTTTACTATTGTGATAATTTTATATCAAAAAAAAGAAAATAGCAATATGTTTTGCTACTTTCTTATATCATTTTCTATTAATTATTTTCATTAAAAATTGCTTCAAATTCATCTGCTTCAATTTTCTCTTTTTCAAGAAGTATTCCAGCAACTTGATGTAGTTTATCTACATTGTCTGTTAATATTTTCTTTGCCCTTTCATAACCAGTATCAACAATTCTTTTTGTTTCTTCATCTATTATAGCTGCTGTTTCTTCTGAATATTCTTTTGTATGTCCAAAATCTCTTCCTAAAAATACTTCTTCTTGGCTACCACCAAGCATTAATGCACCTATTCTTTCACTCATGCCATATTTAGTAACCATACTTCTTGCAATTTTTGTTGCTCTTTCAATGTCATTACTTGCTCCTGTTGAAATATCATTTAATATAAGCGCTTCTGCAACTCTACCACCTAATAATGATACTATATTTTCTTCCATTTCAGTTTTAGACATAAAAGATTTATCTTCTGTTGGACGATACATTGTATATCCTCCAGCCATGCCTCTTGGAACAATTGATATTTGATGAACTGGATCTTGTGTTTCTAGATAATGACTTACAACTGCATGACCTGCTTCATGATAAGCAACAAGTCTATTTTCTTTATCACTTCTAACTCTAGTTTTCTTTTCAGGTCCCATTGTAACTTTTACCATTGCATCTTCTATTTCTTTCATTCCTATTTCATTTATATTTCTTCTTGCTGCTAAAAGTGCTGCTTCATTTAATACATTTTCTAAATCTGCTCCAGAAAATCCTGATGTATTTTTTGCAATTACCTTTAAATCTATATCGTCTGATAATCTTTTCTTTCTACTATGAACTTCTAATATTTGTTCTCTTGCTTTAACATCTGGTAAACCCACTACAATTTGTCTATCAAATCTTCCTGCTCTTAAAAGTGCTTTATCTAAAACATCTGGTCTGTTTGTTGCTGCTAAGACAATAACACCTTCATTTGCTGCGAATCCATCCATCTCTACTAATAATTGATTTAATGTTTGTTCTCTTTCATCATGTCCTCCGCCAAGTCCGGCACCTCTTTGACGACCAACTGCATCTATTTCATCTATAAAGATTATGCATGGTGCATTTTTCTTAGCTTGGTCAAATAAATCTCTTACTCTTGAAGCTCCAACACCAACAAACATTTCAACAAAGTCCGAACCACTTATGATAAAAAATGGCACTCCCGCTTCTCCTGCAACTGCTTTTGCAAGCAATGTTTTACCTGTACCAGGTTGACCAACAAGTAGAACTCCTTTTGGAATTCTTGCTCCCATATCTGTAAATTTCTTAGGATTTTTTAAAAATTCTACTACTTCTTCTAATTCTTCTTTTTCTTCATCTACACCTGCCACATCATCAAATGTAATTTTGTTTTTATCTGCTGGAGTCATCATTCTAGCTTTGCTCTTACCAAAAGACATTGTTTTGTTTCCTGCATTACCATTTCCTACTCCACCCATCATAAAGAACCAGAATATAAAGAATATTATTAATAAACCAAATGGTGTTAATAATGTTAAAATTGTCATAAATATTGATTGAGACTTTTCTTCTAATGTAAAAGCTCCCTCTTTTAAATATTCTTCAGTATATCCCATAAAATTTTCCATATTAGGAATATTTACTTCTTTTTTAACTTTATCATCTTTTAAAGTAACTGTGGCTGTTTTTCCATCTGCTTCAATTTGAATAGCCTCAACCTTTCCCGCATTTATATCGGAAATCAATTCTGAATATTTTAATTTTGAATTACTATTTTCAACAATAGAAGATAATACTACTATAAATATCACTCCTATTATTAACCACATTGCTAATGTTTTAATTCCGTTTTTCAAATCAATTCCTCCTCGTTGTTTCTTAATTTTCATATGTTTTATACCATATAAATTTAGCTTTGTAAATATTTTTTTTGTGTCTTTTTTGTTACAAAAAAGTGTCCTAAATTATTCTTCTACGGATACTCATTATCTAGCATTTTGCTTTTTTAAATAAATTTTATGATTTTTTATTAAAACTTTTAAATTTTTATTAGGTGTTAAATATTTATTTCCTATATTATTTTCACAAAGCTTAATTAAATCTTCTATATGTATTTTTTCAATTCCTTTTGTATTGCCAAAAAGTCTTGATATAGTATATAGCAAAAGTCTTGATTTTATTACTTTTTTCTCTTTATTAAATTTTTTCAAATCCAACTGTATTTCTTCATTGTTTTCTTCTATAACCAAACTTTCAAATTTTTCTTTTATAACATCAACAAAATATTCTTCTTGATCTTTTACTAAAGTAGATAATCTATTTAATGTATTTATTATATTAGGATTAAATTCTTCTCTTATATACGGAATCACTATATTCCTTATTTTATTTCTTGTATAATCGTTTTCAAAATTTGTCTTATCAATTCTAGGATTCAATTTTTCTTCTGTACAATATTTTTCTATTTCTTCTCTATCACATTCTATTAAAGGTCTAATATATTTTCCTCTTTTGGGCTCAATTCCTCTTAAACCACTTACTCCACTTCCTCTTAGGATATTCATTATTAATGTTTCAGCATTATCATTTTTGTTATGCGCAATACAAATTTTATTTGAATTTGTTTTCAATAAAATTTCATCAAAAAAATCATATCTAGCCTTTCTACCAGCTTCTTCTGTTCCTATTTTATTATTATTTGCCATTTTTATTACGTCTATACTTTTAGTATAAAATTCTACATTCTTTTCTTTACAAAAATTTTTCACGTATTCTTCGTCTGTATCAGCTTCTTCTCTTATCATATGATTTATATGTGCAACTACTATATTAAAATCAATATTAATATTTTTATCATTTTTAATATCATTTAATATATTTAACATTGCAATAGAATCTGGTCCTCCTGAAACACCTAAAACCAATCTATCTCCATTTTCTATTAAATTATATTTTTTTATAACTTTCAGTATTTTCTCTTTCATAAAATTCAATACACCTTTCTTTTTACAAAATAAAGCTATTAGTATATTTTACTATAGTTTCAAGTATTTTTCAAGTAAATATATTTTTGACAATATTCTACAAGAAAATTGAGACAATTGGTTGGTGGAACCAATGTCTCAATCGTCAAATCTTTTTTCCAAATTAACAAATTTAGTATAATTTCCAAGCCACAATAATTCAACTGTACCTGTTGAACCTCCTCTGTGTTTTGCAATTATTACTTCTGCAATATCTTTTTTCTCACTATCTTTGTTATAATAATCATCTCTATATAAGAACATTACAATATCAGCATCTTGCTCTATAGCTCCAGATTCACGCAAATCTGATAACATAGGTCTATGGTCTGGTCTTTGTTCTGCAGCTCTTGATAATTGTGATAACGCAATTACTGGAACATTTAACTCTTTAGCCAGTATTTTTAAAGATCTACTTATTTCTGAAATCTCTTGTTCACGGCTTCCATTTCTTTTATTTGTTCCTTGTATTAATTGCAAATAATCTATTACCACCATACCAATATTCTTTTCCAATTTTAACTTTCTACATTTAGCTCTTATTTCATTTATATTAATACCAGGTGTATCATCTATGTATATTTCTGCTTCTGAAAGTGGCCCTATAGCCTCTGCAAGTTTTGTCCAATCATTTTCTTCTAATTTTCCTGTCCTTACTTTATTACTATCTACCATGGCTTCACTAGATAAAACTCTGTTTACTAATTGTTCTTTTGACATCTCCAAACTAAATATAGCAACAGGAACTCTTCCTCTTATGGCTGCATTTGAAGCAATATTTAATGCAAATGCTGTTTTACCCATAGCAGGTCTTGCAGCGATTAAAACTAAATCAGAACCATGAAAACCAGCTGTTTTATAATCTAACTCAACAAATCCTGAAGGAACTCCAGTTATATGTTGTTTCCTATTGTATAGTTCTTCTAATTTAGTAAAACTTTCAACTAAGACATCTTTTATTGGGCTATATCCTTTTTTTGCTTTATTTTGCATAATATCAAAAATTTTCTTTTCAGCTCCACCCATTATATCTTCAACATCTTCAGTAGTATCATAACCAAGTTCAATTATCTCATTTGCAGTCTTAATCAATTTTCTTAAAGTTGATTTTTCTTCAACTATCTTTATATATTTAGTAGCATTTGCAGTTGTAGGTACATTTTCTGGTAAAGCTGCTAAATATTCTAATCCACCAACTTGATCAAATTTTCCCATTGACTCTAATTCAGCCTTTACTGTAATAATATCTATCGGTTCAGCTCTATTATATAAATTTAAAATTGCAGTATATATTAACTTATTATCTTCTCTGTAAAAATCTTCATCTCTTAGCACTTCTATAGCAGCAATAACAGCATCTTTATCAGTAAGCATACTTCCTAATATAGCTTGTTCTGCTTCTATATCATGAGGTGGTACTTTTCCTAGCTCCATTTATATTCCTCCAATTCAATTTTGGGACAGGTCCTTTTGAGACCTTTTGTCCAATTAGTGACATATATCTATTTACTTATAACATCTATTTTCAAATTTCCAATAACACCTTCATAAAGTTTTATTGAAACAGTCTTTTCTCCTAATTGTTTTATTGTATCCTTTAATTCTATTTTTTTCTTATCTACTTTTATTGAATAATTTTTATCTAAAAGTTCTGCAATTTCTTTTGCAGATACTCCTCCAAAAATTTTACCATTTTCCCCAGCTTTTACTGGAACTTTTAGCAATATTTTAGTTAACTTATCTGCTAATTTTAAAGCTTCTTCTTTTTCTTGTGATTTTTGAAAAGCTTTTGAATCTTGCTTGTCTTTTAATTTAGCCAAGTTTCCCGCATTAGCTTCTACTGCCAAATTTTTAGGAAATAAAAAGTTTCTTGCATATCCATCAGATGCATTTATTATTTGATCTTTTTTACCTACTCCTTTGATATCTGCTTTTAATATAACTTTCATAAAATCACGCCTTTCTTTCATGCTACATATTTTATACTATTTTCACATATTTTTCAAGTTCATTATTAATATTTAAAATAAAAATGGATAAAGAAGACCTGGTCCAATTTATCCATTTTTATATGTTCTTTATTTTCTACATCCTCATTGAATACAACACTAATTCACATCTTGAATTTTACTAACTTTAAAAGCTCTCTTTTAATATCATAAACTAGTTAGTCCTATTATACATCCAGCTATGAGTACTCAAAAAGTAATAAAGTAGTGCCTTCGCCACTTTAAAACAAAATTGTTTCCTACCTACCTTGTAAATGGTAAAATAATATGTAGGAAAAACGACATATTTTTTTGCCAAAATCCTACAAAAACTATTGACATTTACAATATTAACTTTTAAAACAACTTTTCTACATGTTTAAATTTTAGTTTTCACAGCACTCAGTCCTACAAAATATAAAGTGTGGGGCGAAAAGTAACGTTGCCGCTGAGATAGTAAAAATTACTGCGACGAATGCTAGCTCTCTCGTTGCTGTCCCTGCTGCGAAGGCCTCCTCTATACACAAAGCTCGTATTTATTTTTTCTGCTACATATTCCAAACAATTTGATTCTAAGTCATATATATTTTGTACTTTATCATAATCATTTAGTCCTGATTTAGTTACATCTGTTCCATTATGTCTATTTTCATCATATACTCTTACATCAAATAAATACCCTTTTGCATCATTTTTCCTGTCTACAAAATGCATTACCATATCCCATTGTATCCCTGAACACATTGCACTTCTTACATTTTGATTTGTATTATCATACATTGTTTTAGCTATTCTTTTACACTCAGTTTGTGTTTCTTCAACATACACTGTTGCATTTTGTTTACTTACTACATTTCCACCTTCTTCTCCTGCTTCATATCTTCCTATATAAAATCCTTTATATTTTATTACTGCATTTCTTTCTGCTGTTTCACTGTTTTCTGCACTATCTGTTTCTGGCTTTATTCCTTCTGGTAAATATCCTGTATCTGATATTGTCCCTTCTGGAGATGTTTCTGATGCGTTGCCATACCAACTTGGATATGTTAAATCTCTTTCATATTCTCCTTCTTCTATTGGTATCCATACAAATTGGTTATATGTTGCTCGTATATTATCAATATCACTTTTCCAATCTACTTCTGTTCCTTTTGGTATGTCATATATTACTAATCCTGTTGATATTTTTTGCTCTTCTGATATTCCTGATACTGTAAATCCTGCTGGTACTGTTGCTGTGTCTGTTCCGTCATTATAATTATCTTTTTCTGTATTTTCTACAATTACTCCTGGTACTACATCTTGACTTTCTAAGTTTACTTTGTTATAAGCATTTTCCATTTCAGTGTTTGCATCAACCCCCTGATATTTTTCACTTAATTTATCAATATCTGAATTTTGTTTGATCAACTTGTTATTAGTTGAAGAATAAACAACTATAACAACTGAAAGTACTAAAAATATCGAAGTTATAACAAATATTGTAACAGAACCCATTTGTTCTTTTAATTTTCTTTTTATATTCATTTACATTCCTCCATCTTTAGTTAATTTTCTATTTCTGAAAAATACTCATTGATTCTATTTATAAGCTCTTGTTTAGTTTCTTCCATAGTCATGCCTTCAACTTGTGCTCCAGCAAGTGTAATATGACCTCCACCACCGTAATTTCTCTAAAATTACTTGTACATTTATATCTCCAATAGAACGTCCACTTATGCAGATTTTATCACCTGCATATCCCATTACAAATGAAGCTGTTATATCACTAATCGTTAATAATTCATCAGCTGCCTTTGCACAAACTAAATTTGCATCTTTAGTTTTATGATCATATATTGAAATTGCTATAGTATCATTTACTATTTCTGCCTTTTTAACAATATCGGCTATTCTATTAAAGCTTTTTAAATCACTTTGGAACCATTTTTTTACTCTTATTATATCTACACCACATCTACGTAAATATGCTGCTGCTTCAAAAGTTCTAACCCCTGTTTTAAAAGTAAAATTTTTAGTATCCATCATTATACCTGCATATAAGCTTTCAACTTCTATTGTTTTTAAATTTATTTTTTTGCTAGAATATTGTAACAATTCTGTAACTAATTCTGATGCTGAAGAAGCATATACTTCTTGGAATATTAATGTTGAATTTTCTATAAAATCTGCGCTTCTTCTATGATGGTCTATTATTACTATATTTTTAGTTTTTTCCAAAATTTCTGGTGCATCAACATAGTTTCTTCTATGTGTATCAACTATTATAACTAAAGTGTCTTCATCAACATTTTCTAATGCTACTTCTTTATTTATTATTACATCTTCATATTCTACTTCTTTATCTATAGATTTTCTAAAAGATGTAATAGTTGGTGTATCTTCACTTATAACTATGTATGCATTAGTATCCAATGTTTTTGCCAATCTATATATCCCCATACTAGATCCAATACTATCCATATCTGGATTAGTATGTCCCATTATCATTACTTTTTTTGAATTTCTAATTAAATTCTCTAACGCATGTGCAACAACCCTAGCTTTTACTTTGGTTCTCTTTTCAACTTCTTGAGTCCTTCCACCAAAGAATTTATAAATTTCATTTTCTCTAAGTACAGCTTGATCTCCACCTCTTCCAAGTACCACATCCATTGCTGCTTCAGCTGATTTGTATTTTTCCTTATCTGTTTTTCCTTCATTAGAAACAGCTATACTTAATGTAAATTGCACTTTTTCCTTTGTATCTATTTCTTTTATCTTATCTAATATACTAAATTTATCTTCTTTTACTTTTTCAAGATATCTTTGTTCAAATAAATATATATATCTATCTCTATCTGATTTGATTAACACACCATTTGTCAAATCAGCCCATTGAAATATTGCTTTATCAATTTCTGCTATTACTTGAGGCTTTTCTTCACTATCTAATCTTTGCATTGTTTCATCATAATTATCTACTATTATGATACTTACACATGATTTTGAATCTTTATATTCTTTTTGTAATTTTATATTTTCTGTATCGTCTATAAAATAAAGGATTATCATGTATTCTTTTTTATTCTTTTTATCTCTATTTTTTACATTAACATATCTTCCTTTTACTTTATATACTTTATTATCTATTACTATAGTTCTAGAAATATCCTTGTTGTCTTTTTCTTTTACATCCTTTTTCTTCTTTATTTCATCTTTTATATCTATTACTAAGTCATTGACATATGTATTTATATCAACATTAGCAAATTCAGATATAAACTTTGAACTTCTCCAAATAAGATTTCCATCTGTTTCTAATATGATTAATGGAAATGGAGAATTTATAAGACTAGTTTTTGCAGCTGAATCAACAGTTAAAGTTAAGTCCTGTAGAGTTTCTGATATTTCACTTTTTCTCTTTTTATTTGTATAATATGTATATCCAACTACTATAGCAAAAAGTATAATTGCAGGTATTAATAACTCTATTTTTTCAAAACAAATTACTATTAATAGAGCAAAAATTATAACAATATATATTTTTGTTCTAGAAACTAAATTTTCAAATAGTTTTCTATTATTATTTTGCATAAGCTCTCTCCCTTATATTTACTCTATTATATTTTACTAACAAATATACATTTTGTCAAGAAAACTAGTCCTCACTTATTACCAATCTATATATCATCTATTTTTCTTTCCTTATTGTTCTTGTAATGTTTCTTCATATATTTGCTCAATGTCATTATTTGATTCATATTCTTCATGAATTTCATTTATCTTTCTTTCTTGATTAACCTTTTTATTATTAATATTCATATATACTAATATTATTATGCTACACAAAAAAATCATTACAGTCAAAACCAATATAGTTGTTGAAGCTCTTTCTTTTTTTAACATTTGCATATTTATCTTCCTCTCCATATTTTTTCTTTAATTTTATCAATTTTATTTTTTTTAAGCAACTCTATTTAAGAAAAAAAGACAAAACCCATTTTAATAATTATGAATTTTGTCTTTTTCTAAATTATATGTTTTACTATTATTTCATATCTTCTGCAACATTAGAAGTTTCTTCTAATTCTTTTTCTGTACTTATATGAATATTTTGATATTTCTTCATTCCTGTACCAGCTGGAATTAATTTACCAATTATAACGTTTTCTTTTAATCCAACTAAATCATCAACTTTTCCTTTAACTGCAGCTTCAGTAAGTACTCTTGTTGTTTCTTGGAATGAAGCAGCTGACAAGAAGCTATCTGTTGCAAGAGATGCTTTTGTAATTCCAAGTAATACTCTCTTACCTGTAGCAGGTTCTTTTCCTTCAGCTATTGCTTGTTTATTCCTATCTTCAAATTCATACATATCTATTAATGAACCTGGGAACATATCTGTATCTTTGTTATCTTCAACTCTAACTTTCTTAAGCATTTGTCTTCCGATAACTTCAATATGTTTATCATTAATATCAACACCTTGGTTTCTATATACTTTTTGTACTTCAGAAATCAAATATTCATAAACTCCTTCTGGACCTTTTATTGCTAGTATTTCTGATGGATTTATTGAACCTTCAATCAATGGTTGACCAGCTTCTACCATATCTCCATCTTTTACTCTCATTTTTGATCCAAATGGTATCGTATATGATTTTGCTTCATCTTTTCCTTTTACAACAACTTCTTTTTTCTTCTTAGTTTCTTTTATTTTTACTTTACCGTCTATTTCAGTAACAATTGCAAGTCCCTTTGGTTTTCTAGCTTCAAATAACTCTTCAACCCTTGGTAAACCTTGAGTAATATCGGCAACACCTGCAACACCACCAGAGTGAATAGTTCTCATTGTAAGCTGTGTACCAGGCTCACCAATTGATTGTGCTGCTATAATACCAACAGCTTCACCAATTGAAACTAAGTCTCTTCTTGCTAATCCCATTCCATAACATTTTTGACAAACACCATGTTTTGAACGACATCCAAGAACTGAACGAACTTTTAGTTTCTCTATTCCTGCTGCAACTATTTCTTCTGCTATTTTTTCTGTTATCATTGTATCTGTATCAACAATTAATTCTTTTGTTTCTGGATTATATACATTTTCGACTACGTATCTTCCTAATAATCTTTCTTCCATTTTCTCAATTACTTGTTGACCGTCTTTGATATCATAAACTATAATTCCATCTTCTGTTCCACAATCATGTTCTTTAACAATAATATCTTGAGAAACATCAACTAATCTTCTTGTTAAATATCCAGAGTCAGCTGTTCTTAAAGCTGTATCTGAAAGTCCTTTTCTTGCTCCATGGGCTGAAATAAAGTACTCTAAAGCATCTAATCCTTCAGCAAATGAAGATTTAATTGGAATTTCAACCGCTTTACCAGTAGTACTTGCCATAAGACCACGCATACCAGCAATTTGTCTTAATTGGTTCATATTACCACGGGCTCCAGATTTAACCATCATATATATTGGGTTTAATTCATCAAAGTTATCTTCCATTGCATTACTTACATCTTTAGTTGTCTTTTCCCATACATCAATTACTGCATTATATCTTTCACTATCTGTAATTAAACCTCTAGCATATTGTCTTCTAATATTTTCAACTTTGCTATCAGCTTCGGCTAGTAATTGTTTTTTAGCTTCTGGAACTTGAACATCATCCATTGAGAATGTAATACCTGCAAGTGTAGAATATTTGAATCCTAAAGCTTTGATATAGTCAATTACTTCTGCTGATTCTGTTAATCCATGTGTTCTAATTACTTTTTCAATAATTGTTCCCATAGATTTTTTCATAACTGGGAAATCTATTTCGTATTGGAAAGGATCTTTCTTTCTGTCAATAAATCCTAAATCTTGTGGAATACCTTGGTTGAAAATTATTCTACCAACACTAGTTTCTATCTTTTTGCTCTTTATTTCTCCATCAATTTCTTTTTCAATTCTTACAAAAATCTTTGCATGTATTCCAACATCATGATTTTCGAAAGCCATAATTGCTTCATCAGGGTCTTTGAAGTATTTTCCTTCACCTTTTTCACCTTCTAGAACCATTGTTAGGTAATATGAACCTAAAATCATGTCTAGTCTTGGTGTAGCAACTGGTTTACCATCTTGTGGTTTTAATAGGTTATTAGTTGATAACATTAAATATCTTGATTCAGCTTGTGCTTCTGGTGATAATGGTAAATGCACAGCCATTTGGTCACCATCGAAGTCAGCATTAAATGCTTCACAAACTAATGGGTGAAGCTTAATTGCTCTACCTTCAACTAAGACTGGTTCAAAACTTTGAATACCAAGTCTATGTAATGTAGGAGCACGGTTTAACATTACAGGATGATCTTTTATAACCTCCTCTAATATTCCCCATACTTCTGGTCTTAATCTTTCTACCATTCTTTTAGCATTTTTAATATTTTGAGCAATTCCTCTTCCTACTAATTCTCTCATTACAAATGGTTTAAATAATTCTACTGCCATTTCTTTTGGAAGTCCACATTGATAAATCTTAAGTTCTGGTCCTACTACGATAACAGAACGTCCTGAATAGTCAACACGTTTTCCAAGTAAGTTTTGACGGAAACGTCCTTGTTTTCCTTTTAATAAATCTGATAAAGATTTTAAAGGTCTGTTTCCAGCTCCTGTTACTGGTCTTCCTCTTCTTCCATTATCTATTAGGGCATCTACTGATTCTTGTAGCATTCTTTTTTCGTTTCTAACAATAATTTCTGGTGCACCTAATTCTAATAATCTTTTTAATCTGTTATTTCTGTTTATAACTCTTCTATATAAATCATTTAAATCTGATGTTGCAAATCTACCCCCATCTAATTGAACCATTGGTCTTAAATCTGGTGGGATTACTGGTACAACATTCATAATCATCCATTCAGGTCTATTTCCTGAAATTCTAAAAGCTTCAACTGTATCTAATCTTTTTACAAGTTTTACTCTTTTTTGTTCACTTGCATTTTCTAGTTCTTTTCTAATTTGATGAGATAATTTATCTAAATCTATTTCTTTTAATAAATCATATAGAGCTTCTGCTCCCATTCTAGCTTTAAAAGAACCTTTTCCGAATTTTTCTTCTGCCTCATGATATTCTTTTTCATTTAAAACTTGGCATTTTTCTAATCCTGAAGTTCCTTTATCTGTTACTATATATGAAGCAAAATATATTATTTTCTCTAAATTTCTTGGTGAAATATCAAGCATTAAAGCAATTCTGCTTGGGATTCCTTTAAAATACCATATATGTGCAACAGGTGCTGCAAGTTCTATATGTCCCATTCTTTCACGTCTTACTTTTGATTTTGTTACTTCAACTCCACATCTGTCACAAACAATCCCTTTATATCTAACCCTTTTATATTTTCCACAATGACATTCCCAGTCTTTTGTTGGTCCAAATATTCTCTCACAAAATAGACCATCTTTTTCTGGTTTTAATGTTCTATAGTTAATAGTCTCTGGTTTTTTTACTTCACCTTTTGACCATTCTCTTATTTTTTCATCTGATGCAATTCCTATTTTTAATTTATTAAAAATATCTAATTCGTCCACTATTTTTCTCCCTTCTTTATCCTATCAAGGTAGTTCCTATTATTAGGAACATACCTTATAGGTTATATTTTTGGGTAATTTCAAAACAGTTTTAAAGAACTTTCCACCGCCTGCGCAATTCCTTCCTGTCGCTTTATAACTTTTTGAAATTTATTCAGTTAATTATTGATTTTAATTACATAATATCATCTTCATCATTTAGGTTATCTTCAGCTAAATCATTATCAAATAACATATCTTCGCCTTCATCACCTAAATCTTCAAATAAATCTTCTGTTCCATCATCCATAGCATCGTCATCTTCTAGTAAAACATCATTTTCTACATCTTCACTATATCCATTTAAATCTCCGTCTGCTATTACTTCTTCCTCTGACAAGATTTTCTTATCTTTTTCTGGATCATATTCTATTCCTTCTTCAATATTTTCTTTAAGCTCTAGTTCTTCGTTATTTTCAGAATATAATCTGACATCTAAGCCTAAAGATTGTAATTCTTTTACTAATACTTTGAAGCTTTCTGGAACTCCTGGTTCTGGAACATTTTCACCTTTTACAATTGCTTCATAAGTTTTAACTCTTCCCACAACATCATCTGATTTTACAGTTAACATTTCTTGTAATGTATATGCTGCACCATATGCTTCTAGTGCCCAAACTTCCATTTCTCCGAAACGTTGACCACCAAATTGTGCTTTACCTCCAAGTGGTTGTTGAGTAACTAATGAGTATGGTCCAGTTGAACGAGCATGTATTTTATCATCTACTAAGTGATGTAGTTTTAACATGTACATAACCCCAACTGTAATTGGGCTTGCAAATGGTTCACCTGTTCTACCATCATAAAGAATAGTTTTGCCATCTTTATTCATTCCAGCTTTTTCTAATAATTCTTGAACATCTTCTTGTGTAGCACCATCAAATACTGGTGTTGACACATGCCATCCTAATGCTTTAGCTGCTCCTCCTAAGTGAACCTCTAAAACTTGACCTAAGTTCATACGAGATGGAACTCCAAGAGGGTTTAATAAGATATCTATTGGTGTACCATCTGGCATAAATGGCATATCTTCTTCTGGTAATACTCTTGAAATAACACCTTTATTACCATGACGTCCAGCCATTTTATCACCAACTGATATTTTTCTCTTTGTAGCTATATAACATCTAATAATTTGCTTAACTCCAGGTCCTAATTCATCTGAATTTTCTCTAGTAAATATCTTAACATCTACTATTGTTCCAGCTTCTCCGTGTGGTACTCTTAATGATGTATCTCTAACTTCTCTTGCTTTTTCACCAAAGATAGCTCTTAATAATCTTTCTTCAGCTGTTAATTCTGTTTCTCCTTTTGGAGTAACTTTACCAACTAAGATATCACCTGGTCTTACTTCTGCACCAATTCTTATGATTCCGTTTTCATCTAAGTCTTTTAAAGAATCATCACCTACATTTGGAATGTCTCTTGTGATTTCTTCAGCTCCTAGTTTTGTATCACGGCATTCACAATCATATTCTTCAATATGAATAGATGTAAATACATCTTCTTTAACTAATCTTTCATTTAGTAGAATAGCATCCTCATAGTTGTATCCTTCCCATGTTGAGAAAGCTACTAATACGTTTTTACCTAATGCCATTTCTCCATTTTTTGTTGATGGTCCATCTGCTATTGCATCACCTTTTTTAACTTTTTCACCTTTTTTAACAATTGGTCTTTGGTCAATACATGTACCACCATTTGTTCTTTTAAATTTGCGTAATTTATGTACTACAGTTTTTCCATTTTTATATTTTACAGTTATTGCATCACCTGTTACTTTTTCAATAACTCCATCATCTTCTGCAAGAACTAAAATTCCTGAATCTTTTGCTGCTCTATATTCAATACCTGTTCCTACTATTGGACTCTCTGTAATCATAAGTGGAACTGCTTGACGTTGCATGTTAGCACCCATTAGAGCTCTTTTTGCGTCATCATGCTCTAAGAAAGGAATCATAGCTGCTGCTATTGATACTAATTGTTTTGGTGAAACATCTACATATTGTACTTTAGTGTTTTCAACTTCTATAACTTCATTTTTAAAACGAACTCTAACTCTTTTATTTACAAAATTTCCATTTTCATCTACTGGTTCTGATGCTTGAGCTATAATATAATTATCTTCAACATCAGCACTCATATATTCTACTATATCTGTTAGTCTATGAGTTTCTGGATCAACTTTTCTATATGGTGTTTCGATAAATCCATATTCATTTATTTGTGCGAATGAAGATAATGCAGAAATAAGTCCTATGTTTGGTCCTTCTGGAGATTCAATTGGACATAATCTACCATAATGTGTATAGTGAACGTCACGAACCTCAAATCCTGCTCTATCTCTTGTTAATCCTCCAGGTCCTAATGCTGAAATTCTTCTTTTATGAGTTAACTCTGAAAGTGGATTTGTTTGATCCATGAATTGTGATAATTGTGAACTTCCAAAGAACTCTCTTATAGCTGATGTAATTGGTTTTGTATTAATTAATGTTTGTGGTGTTACAACATCTAAATCTTGAATTGTCATTCTTTCACGAACAACTCTTTCTAGTCTAGTTAAACCAATTCTGAATTGATTTTGTAATAATTCACCAACACAACGAATTCTACGATTTGCTAAATGGTCTATATCATCTGGCGCACCTAATCCATGTGAAAGGTTTAATAAGTAGTTTATTGAAGCTATCATATCTTCTGTAGTGATATGTTTTGGCACTAATTCTTCCATTCTTTCTTCAATAATTTTTACTAAATCTTTTTCGTCAGTATTATCAATAATATTTTTCAATACATTATAATTTACTAATTCTTTGAAATGTAATGAAGATAAATCAACATTTGGTAATACTTTGTGGATATTTACAGTACTATTTCCTATAATTCTTATAGTTTTATCATTTACTTTTATATCAACAATGTTTATTCCTGCATCTTGAATGTTTTCTGCCATTTCTTCTGATATAGTTTCTCCGGCTTGAACAAGAACTTCGCCTGTTTCAGCATCTACTATGTCTTCTGCTGCTATTTTATCTTTTATTCTTCCAGCAAGTCCTAATTTTTGATTGAATTTATAACGACCAACTTTTGCTAAATCATAACGTCTATTGTCATAGAATAATCCATTAAATAGATTTCTTGCTGCTTCTGCAGTTGGTAATTCTCCTGGTCTTAACTTTTTATAAATTTCGATTAAAGCTTCATCTTGATCTTTAATTGTATCTTTAGCTATTGTAGCTTTTAACATTGTTTCGTCACCAAACAAATCTAATATTTGGCTATCTGTTTGAAGCCCAATTGCTCTTAGTAAAGTAGTTACTGGAACTTTTCTTGTTCTATCTACTCTAACCCAGAAAATATCGTTTCCATCTGTTTCATATTCAAGCCATGCTCCACGAAGAGGCATAACTGTTGAATTATATGTTCTCTTTCCTGTTTTAGTATCAAATTCTTCTGCATAATAGCAACCTGGAGAACGTACTAATTGGCTAACTACAACTCTTTCAGCTCCATTAATAACAAAAGTACCACTATCTGTCATAAGTGGGAAATCACCTAAGTAGATTTCTTGTTCTTTTATTTCTCCTGTTTCACGATTAATTAATCTTACTTTTACGTGTAATCTAGCAGAATATGTTGCATCTCTTTCTTTTGCTTCTTCAACTGAATATTTTGTTTTGTCTTCCATGTAATAATCGAAAAATTCTAAGACTAAATTTCCAGAATAATCTTCGATTGGTGAAATATCTTTTAAAACTTCTCCTAATCCTTCTTCAAGAAACCAATCATAAGAATCTTTTTGAACTTTGATAAGATTAGGCATTTCGATATAATCTCCAACCTTAGCGAAATCTTTACGAGAAGCTTTCTCGTACTTCACTTCTTTAATTTTCAAAAAAATCACCCCATAAAATTAAATTAAGCAGATTGAAATATCAACGAAATGTTGATAAAAGAATATATCTTTTAAAAGAAGTCCCACTCACAATATGTATTTTTTCTAAATTATCTAAAATCGTCTGCTCATACGAATTTAAATCACTTAGGGAAATACATATTTGATTCCTCTTCTTCTAATTTTAAACTTTTGAATAAAACCTTTTAAAATGAATTTTTAGTGATTATGTTATCTGTAAAAATGACAACAAAAAAGCTGCTGAAAAAATATGTGTTTTCTCAACCTAGCTTCTTTTTATTAATTTTATTTCTTACCCTTTATTTTTATTTTAATCACCCTAACTAAACAAATTTGGGTCTAAAAATCCATTTTGCAATTATGTAATATGATATCATATTTTTTAATAAAAAGTCAAGCTTTTCCAGCTCTTTTTATTATTTTTTATTTTATTTTTTATTTCATTACTGTTTTTTTGCAATTTACATTATATAATCACTTTTTTACTTAAAAATATAGACATTTTATTTCTTTTATAGTAGAATACCTTTAATGTTTAAAAATAATGACAAAGGAGGAAATATGGCAAGCTTACCAATAGTAGTAAAATATATATTAACAGCTTTAGTAGGAATAGTTCCAATAATTGAATTAAGAGGTGCTATACCAATTGGAGTATTTACTTTCCATTTGAGTTATCTTGAATCATTTATATGTAGTTTTATTGGAAATATTATTCCCGTATATTTCATAGTTAAATATATTAGACCATTATTTGATTTTTTTGGAAGATGGAAAATTTTCAAAGTAGTAATTGATTGGGCTTCTGAAAGAGCCACAAAGAAAATAGAAGAAAGCGAAAAATTGCAAAATTTCGCAGCACTGGGCTTATTCCTATTTGTTGCTGTTCCACTTCCTGGAACAGGCGCTTGGGTTGGTTCATTAATAGCAAACTTTTTAGACTTACCACCAAAAAAAGCAATTCCACCTATAATTGTAGGTGTTCTTACAGCAGGAATCATTGTACTTACCTTAACAGCTGTTGCAAATGGCGGAATACAATACATATTACAAAGAGGATAAAAAATTAACTCATACTAAAACTAGTATGAGTTTTTTATTCCTATATATTTTTTATTTCTTTACTTTTCTTAACTGCTAATTTGTAATTAATATAATCTTCTACTATAATTCTTATCACCGCAATTACTGGAACCGCTAAAAACATTCCTAAAATTCCAAAATATGCTCCTCCTATAGTAATAGCAAACAGAACTAATAAAGGACTTATTTTTAATGATTTTCCTACAATCTTAGGATTTATTATATTTGCATCTATTTGTTGTAATATTATAACAACTATAAGCATCCAAATTGCTTGTGAAAGACCTCCTGTTATTAATGTTATTATAGCTGCTATAACTGTAGCTATAATTGCACCTATATATGGAATCATATTAAATAAACCTATCATAAATCCCAAGAATGGTGCATATTTAATTCCCATAATACTCATTGCAATAGTAACTGTTATTCCAACTATAATTGCATCTAAAAATTGACTGGCTATAAACTTAAAGAAAATCGCATTAGAATTATTATAATATTTATCAATATTTTTGTAAGTATTGTCCTTGAAAATTGCTTTTGCAAAATTCTTTAAAAATTTAACAATTGCTGTTCTTTCTGCAAGTATATATATTGACACTATAAAAGCAACAAACACATCAAAAATTCCTGTAGCTGCACTTATTGCGCTCATAATATATTCCATTATTCTATCTAAAGCAAAATATTGCTTAATATCTATTTGTTGAATATTCTGAATTAAATCATTTATAATTTCTCCTTTTAACAAAGAATCTTCTGGCAACGAATTATATCTGTTAATTGATATTTGATAATACGTTCCTATATTATTTAGTAGATCTACAATACTTTCAAATACTACTGGCAAAATGAAATTTATCAAAATAACTAGTACCATTAATATAATTAAATATACTGTTAAAATACTCAATCCTCTTGCTTTCTTTTTTATAAATTTATTTTTTGACTTTAATAAAGCTTCTTCTATTTTTTTGCATGGCATGTAGAATATATAAGCTATAAAAACACCTGCTAAAAATGGTGTTAATATATTAAAGAATTTATTAAATATATCATTTATATTTCCAAAATTATCAACAGCTTTATATACCAATATTATTGCTACAGCTAGCAAAAACCAATACATCCATTTTTTCCAATGATTTTTTATTTCATTCATTATAATTCCTCCTTTTTAAAATATCTCTAGACCTACTGGGCAATGATCACTTCCCATTATTTCAGAATATATTTTTGCGTCTTTAATGTCTTTTTTTATATCTTCTGAAACAATAAAATAATCAATTCTCCATCCAATATCTTTTTCTCTAGCTTTCCTCATATATGACCACCAAGTATATGCATTTTCTTTATTAGGATATAAATATCTATATGTATCCACAAATCCCGAATCAAGTAATTCTGTCATCTTATTTCTCTCTTCATCTGTAAATCCAGCACTTCTTCTATTTGTACTTGGATTTTTTAAATCTATTTCTTTGTGAGCTACATTTAAATCTCCACACATAATAACTGGCTTCGTTTCATTTAATCTTAATAAGTATTTTCTCATCTCGTCTTCCCATATTTGTCTATAATCTAATCTTTCTAACTCTCTTTTAGAATTAGGAGTATACACATTTACTAAATAGAATTTTTCAAATTCTAATGTAATTACTCTTCCTTCATTATCATGTTCTTCTATTCCTATTCCATATGTTACACTAATTGGTTTGATTTTCGTAAAAATTGCTGTTCCAGAATATCCTTTTTTTTCAGCACTATTCCAATAGCTTGTATATCCTTCAAATTCTAATTCTACTTGTCCTTCTTGGCATTTGGTTTCTTGTATACAAAACATATCAGCATCTACTTTTTTAAAAAACTCTTCAAATCCTTTTGTAAGGCATGCCCTAATTCCATTTACATTCCAAGATATTAATTTCACTTATTCTACCTTCCTCTCCTCTTATTAGTATATATTTTACTATATCTTTTACAAAATATCAATTACTAATAAAAGAAAAAGATAGCACTTATTTGCTATCTTCTTGAGTTTTAAATATATTAATACTTTGCTCAATATGCTTTTTTTGGAGTCCATAATAACTGTCAATTTCTATTGTATATTTTCTTAATTTTTTAAATCCTTCATATTCATCATCTAATATAAGAATAGCTTTGTCTTTTTCATTAAAACTTTTTAAATATTCTAAAATCTCACACTCTCTTCTGTTTTTTTCATAAACTTCTGGAGTTTTTCCAATTACATATTTAAAAATATCATATTCTTTAAGCTTTTCTGATAAGATTTTTCTTCCTTCTCTAAACGATCTCCACGAAGACGAAATTACTATTTTAGAATTTGTTTCTAAAACTATTTTCCGCAATACTTCAATAGATTCTTTTGAAAAAGGCCAATCTGTGCCTACAAAAGGCTCATGAGTTTTTTCATAATGAATTTCAGCATCTCTCCAATTATTTAGTACTCCATCAACATCCAGAAATATTATATTCATTATATTTCTCCTCCCACCTAGCTATCGCTATAATATTCTATCATAAAAAATAGAGTCAGTCAAAACTAACTCTATTTTATATGGTATTTTATTGTACAACATTAACTGGTAAGTATCTAACTCCCCATTGTAAAGCTTCTGAGTGTGAACTAACATAAATGTCTATTTTGTTACCTTTTATTGCTCCACCTCTATCTTCAACAGTATATATATGTCCTCCGATATTTAACTTTGTACCAAATGCAAAGTTTGCTGGTGCAGCTACTGTTCTTCCTGCTGTAGCTGTTGTTCCTGATGCTGTTCTACCTGTTGATTTCCCACAACATTTAGAACATGAACAATATGCTGTTATTTTATATGTTGTTCCACCTGTAGTCGATGTTGTTCTTGGTAGTGATGATCTTGATGTCACTTTATTAACTTGAACTATTTTGTTTACAGGTTCTTTTATCACTACTTCAGATATTTGTGTTTTTTCAATTTCTATATTATTTTGATATTTTACTTTATATGTTACTTCTTTTAATCCATCTTTTCCTTGTTGTAAAACCTTACTTGTTGTATTTTCTGATGAATTTGTAGTATTTTTAGTTACTGTTTCATAAGGTATTGTTACTTGTTCTACCACAATTTTCTCTGTTATTGGAGCATAGTTATCCAATAACTGATCTAAAGTTGTTTCAATTCCATCTTCAGAAATTGTAGCAATTTGTACCTCATTATATGATTTATCTGTAATTTGTATTGTTTGACCTGCTGAGATTTCACTATTTACATCAGGTATTGTTTTTTGATTTTCATTTAAAACTATATTGTTTTCTTCTATTATGTCAGAAACTTTTGTTTTTGATGTCAAGGCTGTCATTTCATAACCATTTTGTAAAACTATTTTTACATCATTTAAATTAGTGTTCACCGCTAAGACAGCTATTCCTGAAATTAATATCATAATAACAGTTACGCATATAATTTTTATTATAGAAATTGAAGCTTTCTCTTCTTTTTTCATAAAAAAACTATTACCTCCTTCTTGGCAACAAGTATATTATACTATTTTTTTTCTTTTTTGTCAAATTTCTCCTCCTTTTCTATATTCTTACTCCTGCAAAAGTTCTACCATTTTGTCCTATTTTTTATTCTTCTAAAAGTCTATATATTCTAATATATGTATGTATTTTTAGAAATATTACTCATTTTTCACAAATATTTCACATTATTATTGTATTAATAATACTAATATGTTATTATCAATATGTATATAATATTAAATAAGGAGGAATTATAATGACAATAGGATTAATTATATTGGCTATTATAGTCGTAATTGTTATTGCAATTATATCTATGTATAACAGTTTAGTAAAATCTCGTATAAAAGTAGATAATGCTTGGAGCCAAATTGACGTACAATTACAAAGAAGATTCGATTTAATACCTAACTTTGTAGAAACAGTAAAAGGATATATGACTCATGAAAAAGAAACTTTTGAAAAAATAACTTCTTTAAGATCTTCATGGTCTGACGCTAAAACAGTTAGTGAAAAAGCTTCTTTAGATAGCGAATTATCTAATACATTAAAAACAATTATGGCAGTTTCAGAAAACTATCCAGATTTAAAAGCAAATCAAAACTTTTCCGAATTATCAGAAGAATTGAGAAATACTGAAAACAAAATTTCTTTTTCTAGACAATTCTATAATGATACAGTAACTATGTACAATACTAAATTAGAAGTATTTCCTTCTAATATTATTGCCGGAATGTTTAACTTTAAACCTCGTGATTTATTTGAAACTGAAAATGATGAAGCTAGAAAAAATGTAAAAGTAGATTTTTCTAAATAATTTTTTAAAAGGGGTTGTACAAATATCAACCCCTTTTTATTTAAAGAAAGGATTTTTAAAATGTTTGAAACCATAAGAAAGAATAAAATTGAATCTGGAGTTATTATTGCAATATTCATAATTGTCATAACTTTGATAGTGTACTATATATGTAACGCCTTAGAATTAGGAGCTTTTTCAATTATATTTGCTTTAATTTTTTCAATTGCTTCTGCCTGGGGGTCATATTATTATAGTGACAAAATTGTTTTGTCTTTAAATAGAGCTAGACCTGCAACTAAGGAAGAAAATCAAAAACTAGTAAATATATTTGATTCTTTAATGATACCTTCTGGACTAACAGTAAAACCTAAATTATATATTGTAGAAGATAATCAACCTAACGCCTTTGCAACAGGGAGAAATCCTGAAAATGCAGTTGTTTGCGTAACCACTGGACTTTTAGAAAAACTAGATTATTACGAACTAGAAGGTGTTTTAGCACATGAAATAGCACATATTAAAAACTATGATATTAGATTGAGTTGTGTAGTTTCTGTAATGGTTGGTTTTATTGTAATGCTTGCAGATTTATTTTCAAGATTAGTTTTTTGGGGTGGTCTAAAAGATAATGATAGTGATAATAATAATGGGAATGGAATATTAATGTTAATTGGCTTAGTTTTCTTGATAATCTCGCCAATATTTGGTTCTCTTATGCAACTTGCACTGTCTAGAAGAAGAGAATTTTTAGCAGATAGTACTGCTGTTGAATTTACAAGAAATCCTGAAGGTTTAATATCTGCTCTTCAAAAGTTAGAAGATGATCCTAATCAATTAGAAACCGCAAACAGCGCAACAGCAAATATGTATATTGTAAATCCGTTTAAGAAAAACACGAAAGAAGGAAAAAAGAAATCAACAAGTATATGGTCTACACATCCTAGTACAGCAGATAGAATAGAAGCATTAAGAAATTTAAAATAAGAATAAAAATTAAAATTAGAAAATAAGAAATTAATAAGTAAAAATTTTAAAAAATAAAAAGGACTTGCTATACAGTTAAGTCCTTTTTGAAACATTTGGTTCCGGGGTTAATATGTCTCAAATATTCTTTTGGCGTTATTATATGTAATATCTGCTACTTCTTCTAAAGTAATTCCTTTTACTTCACTAATCTTTCTAGCAATATATTTTACATTTCTTGGATCGTTTCTTTTGCCTCTTAATGGTTCTGGAGATAAATATGGACTGTCTGTCTCAATTAATATTCTATCATTTGGTACCATAGATATTATTTCATTTGCATTTTTTGAATTCTTAAATGTTACAGGTCCCGCAAATGATATATAAAATCCTAATTTAAGACCTTCTTTTACAAGTTCTCTATTCAAAGGGCAACAATGAAATACTCCTTTTTTATATACTTTATTTTTCTTTAATATATCTAGAGTATCCATTACCGCTTCCCTAGTATGAATTACTATTGGCAAATTAAATTCGTTTGCCAATTTTATTTGTTCTATAAATGCCTTTCTTTGAAGAATTCTTTTATCTTCATCTTTTTCCCAGTAATAGTCTAAACCAATTTCTCCAATAGCTACTATTTTTTTGTTTTCAATATTTTCCTTTACCAAATTCTTTATTTCTTTTAGCATTATCCACAATTCTTCTTCAGTTTGTGGAATATCATTAGGCGATATCCCACAAGTTGCATAAATATATTCATATTTTTTAGAAAGTTCTACTGCTTTTTTCGAACCTTCTAAACTATATCCAGCAGAAACAAATCCTTCTATTTCCTCATGTATTTGTGATATTAATACTTCTCTGTCTTCATTAAATCTTTCATCATCTAAATGTGCATGACTATCAAATAACTTCATTTTATACTTTCTCCCTATTTATATTTACAATCTATTTTGATATTACAGATACATTAGCAACTGCATATTGTTTGCAATGTGATAAACTTATATCTATACTTTCTACATCATTTAAATCTATTCCCAATATATTTAGACTTGGCCTTCCATCTTTATTGTTTATAACTTCAATATCTTTCCATGTTACAGAATATTTATCTTTAAGTTTCCAAGAAAGAGCTTTAAAAGCAGCTTCCTTTGCTGCAAATCTAGCAGCATAATGTTGATATTTTTGCCCATTTTTTGATTCACAATATTTTATCTCATTTTCTGTATATATTCTTTCTAAAAATTTATCTTTTAATTGTTCAATACTTTCTTTTATTCTCTCAATTTCTATAATATCTGTCCCACATGTAATTTTCATTGTATTTCTCCTTATACTAAAATTGGGATTAAAAGTATTCTCTTAATCCCTAATATCCTTTTTGAAGAGCTATAAAGTTTAATATGTTTAATATTAAAGATATTACTAAAATAACTCCCATAACTATAGTTAATGTTCTATCTTTTTCTATGTTCATTTCTTTGTATAGAACATCATATTTATTTTTCACTTCACCAAAAATCTTTTCTAATTCAAATGTTTTTATAATTTTATGGTTTAAAAGTGTTCCTACTTCATCTTCTGTAACTTCTTGTATCCATAAATTTTTAGTAAATTCTATGAATTTTTTTCTTGCTTTTTTTACTGTTTTCTCAGATTTCAGCTCATGTTCTATTTTTTTCAAATATATTTTTTTGTATAGTCCTAAAATATATGTATATAAATATTGATTTTCATACTCATCCGGCAATATAGTGTAATTATTCATATCTGCACTTGATGCAAATAATACCATCGCTTGTTTTGTGACTGCAATTTTTGCATATTTCCATTTTGTAAATACTTCTAGTCTTTCATCTTCATAGTTTCTGCTATTATCCGCTGGTAAGATATTTGCATATTTTATAAATTCATGTTTTATACTATCAAAACTATTTGTATTATTCCATGCTTCTTGATCAACACATACATATGAATATGTAAAGAATCTTTCAGTATTTATATCTAATTTTGAAGCTTCGATATTAGAGCCTGTAATTGAAGATATAAATTCACTTATCTGTTTAGTATCAGAAAACATATCTGTTTGCAATGTTATATTATCATATCCATCTAGAGATACTCCAGCTTGATTAATATCTCTAAACTTATAATTAAAATTCAAAATATTTGTAAAACTTGTTTCATCTTCTAAATTTGTTTTCATAACTAAAAAACAAATTCCAGTATCAAAACAAATAATTTCTAATTTTCTAATTGAGAAAAATATTCCTTTTTTTTCACCAGTTTTTCCTTGAATATCCTTCTTTAAAGTATATTCAAATATATTGCAATGATATTTACTAAGAATTGCTGCTCTTGTTTCTATTGGTAATTCTTCTAACTTCTTTACTTTATTATTTCCTAATGTAAAACTTGAAAACAAGAATTCTCTAGTCTTAGGTAAAAAATATTTATACATTCTTATATCTTTTTCTTTTTGAAATATTTTTAGATTACATCTTTTATCCTTTAATAATTTCAATATATAATTTTGATATTTTCCTTCTTTTATCACAAACGGATATATAAAATATGTATATTGATAATTTGTCTTTAGTTCCATATTTACCACCTTTTATATTTGATTATAATAATTCATATTTATGTCCTTTCCATAATGCCATCTACCTATAAAATCTATTTTTAGATAATCTTCTAAATCATATATTGGTTCTTGTATTATATTTCCTTTGCTATCTATACTTCCCCATTTTCCGTCTTTTTTTATTCCACAATATCCATAATCATTTTGTTCTGTTGCATCATCATAAATATAATCTACAATTACATTTCCATCTTTATCTACGAATCCATATTTTCCATCTTTCTTATCCACAAACAATGTTCTTGATGTAAATATTTCAGATGCTTTTTTATTTGATAATTTCAAATCAAAATAATTGTAATCATCACCTTGTCTTAACTCAATATATCCTTTATCTGTATTTAAATCTATTAGTATTCCTGATTGTTTTACTTCAAATGTATTATCTAAAATATCATTTGTAAAATCTTCTTTTTCTGCAACATATAAATCTGATTTTTCATTATATGATATAGAATTATATATAAATCCAACTTTTTCATTTTTCTCTAAATCAATTATTCCATATTTATCATTTTTCTTAGCTATTAATATTCCTGATTTTGATTCTTTTAATTCATCATATTCTGCGTTAATTACAATTTCTCCTGTTTGTTTCATAACACCATATTTGTTATCTTTTACAAATATTATCCCAGAATCAGAATTTTTTAATATTCCTTCTATTTTGTCATATCCTGAACTTAAAACTTCTGTCCCATCTTTTTTTATTAAAATTTCTTTTCCATCCTTTTTTACCACATATAAATCATTATTATATATATTTTTTATTTCATCATAATTTGTATCTAATATTTTGTTATTTAAAAAGTCAACTAGCCCACATTTACCTTCGCTATTTTTTACTATAATTCCTGTTTTTCCATTATTATTAAAAATTTCAACATCAGCATATTCTGGCTTTACAACTTCTTTTCCTTCTGTATCTAATATCCCGTATTTTCCATCTTTTAATATTTTTAAAACATTATTATTAGTAGTATCTCCTAATCCTGTAATTTCTTCATATTGGCAACTTATAAGTTCTTTTCCATCCAGTGATATTAATCCATATTTCCCATCTTTTGATACTTTTAATGCATTACTTACATACCATACATTATTATTTTCATCTATATTTTGTATTGGTTCAACTTTATCATAACCTGTTAATATCTCTTCATTTTTGCTATTTAAAGCCTTTGTCTTATATTCTCCTGTTTCATAATTAACATCATATGTACATAAGAAAACATCATTTTTACTATTAGGAACTACTATCATCTCTGCATATGAAGGATCAATTACAACTGTACCCGTAGAATCTATAACTCCCCACTTGTTATCTTTATATGCTGCAAAATAATCTTTGCTTACTATTTTTTCTTGTTCATCATTTTTAGTTAATAATCCTTTCACTATAAAGATGCACATGATAAATACAATTATTGCTATAATAACTGCAAAAACTTTTTTCATATTTAATTTTGGTTCCTCATATCTTCTTCCTCTGCTCACTAATTTTTCCTCCTTTTTATACCTTTACAATATATCATAAATGTACCTTTGTTGCAATAGTAGAAAATAGAAAAATTAGGCATTTTTTTGAACTTTAACCGTTCTCCAAAAATGCCATTTTTCTATTTTTTAACAAATTTACAAACCATTACACTCATATCATCTTTTGCCATTCCAAAGCTGTTATCAATAGCTTCATTCAAAACTAAATCTGCTATTTTTTGAGTATTTATTGTTTCTATATCTTCTAACATATATTTAATCCATAATTCTTTGTTTTTATATTCTACATTTGAATCTAGGATTCCATCAGAGCACATTAGCATAATGTCTCCTGTTACTATATCTCTATCAAAAACTTGTATTTTTGTATCTTCTACTATTCCAGTAGGTAACGAACTTGATTTTATCATTTGCACTCTTTTTTTATTCTTTATATATGTTGGACAAGCTCCACTTTTAATATATTCTATCTTTCCTTTATATAAGTCAATTATCGCAATATCCAAAGTAGCAAATATCTCTTCTTGTTGGTTTATTAATGCATTATTTATTAAATCAAGTGATACATTTTTGTCAAATCCTGATTGTAATAAATTTTCTAATAATCTTAGAGCTTTTGTACTGCTATTTTTAGCTTTATTTCCGCTTCCCATACCGTCGCTTATTGCTACCAAATATTTACCATCTTTTAGTCTAATATTTAACATTGTATCTCCGGATGCCTCACTTTTAGACTTTGTAGCAACAGAGGTTCCAAGTGACATTTTATATATATCGTCTGACATATAGTTTAACTTTTTGCCAATAGTAGCTTCAGTATTTAACACTATTTTTTCTTTTAAAATATCTGTTAATACTTTTTCTATTACATCTAATTTTTCTGTTTCTAATGTATCTTTTAGATATATATCAACAATAAATCTTTCGTTTTTATTTATTACTATGTCTTCAACTTCTATATCTTTTTGTTTTAATATTTCTAATATATTTTTTCTTTCTTCTATATATTTTTCTTCAACTTTAATGTCATTTTCTATTCCTTTTGCCATATCTTTTATAGCTTTTGACACATCTTTTAACTGCTTTCCAGCATTTTTATTATTTTCTTCAACTTTTTTTTGCCATATAAAATCAGATTTACTAACTTTATATGAAACATTTATTATTCTTAATATTTGAGAAATATTATCCTCTAACTTCTTACTTATATCTTTATCTTCAAAACCTATTATATAACTATTACAATTCGCAAATATTTGTAATAAGTCTTCCCTTGATATCTCTTGCTTATCTAATAACATTTTGAAGATTTCTTCAATTATCCTTCCATTTACATCTGCTATATCATCATAAAGCATATTTTCTTTATATGGTTCTAAATTATTAAGTAATTCTGTTATAAAAACTTGTCTATTTGTACATATATCTGCATTTTCTTCTGAATTTTTTTGATTTACACTTCTATATGTGCTAGCCATTTCTTCTATTGCTTCTGAGACATTATTAAGATCTTCCACTACTTGTTTGCTATTATTCAAAGCTCTACTTGGAATGTCTGGTAAAAATTTTGAATTTCCTATAAACTCTTCTAAATTAATAGAAAAACTTTTAGGTATTGCTAATAATCCAATTGAAGCTATTAATATTTCTTTAAAATGTATTAATTCAACAGTGTATCCATTTGCAACATATGCTAATACTATGTTTCCTAAAACAAACCCTATAATTACTCCTATTTTACCGAATCTACTAAGTAATCCTGCTATCATTCCAGATATAGCGTATGCTGCTATCATTATTGGCTCTGTTCCAAGTATAGTACCTAATGTTACACCTATTGTAACTCCTGATGTTGTTCCAACCAATATACCATTTTTCCATCCTAAAACCATTACAATTAATATACTAAGTACATTAGTTAAATTGATTCCAAATATATCTATTTTTCCAAAAGCTCCTACGGCTATTGAAAGTAAAAGACTTGCACCTACAACTTCTTCTATTGAAAAAGCTCTTTTTTTATAAAAATCTTGTAATACTACAATAGAATTAACAAATATCTTATAAAATACTAAAGCAATTATTGATATTGTTATTCCTAACAAGAAATCATATACTGTAAAACCAGATGTCATAACATTTGTTAACTGAACTACTAAAGTTGCTATAAATATATTTTTCCCTATTTTTATTTTTTCGTTTCTTTCTTGTTCATTATATCTTGGTTTAAAAATAAAAAGAGAAATAATCAATGCTATAGCAGTAAAAAAATAACCTACTGCACCTTCTAATCCAAATCTGACCAAATTTCCTATAAGTGAAACAATTATTATCCCTAAAGCTGGAATTGAAGATGCAAAACAAGCACCTAATATACTTATACTGAAAATGGAAAATTCTCCTCCCAATCCAACTAGAGACACCATTAAAGAAACAATATATAACAAAATATTGTTTTTAGTAAATACATTTGAAAAAATATTTATATTCCCCTTATTATTTCTTTTTTCTCTATCTTTAAAATCTATCGTATCTTCATTTATATTTTGAAACATCCTTACCACCTCATATATTTTTTATAGGCTTATTCTACTACTTGTCCTTCGTGGTTTTTGTCTTTTTTAGGTATCTATTCTAAAAAAGTTTTTTACATTTTTTTATTTATTTTAATAAAATCTCTTATTTTATTCTAATTTTCCTGTCCTTATTTTATTACACAATAGGGAAAAAAGCAATATATATGCGAAAAAAATAGAGAATGATATATACCTTTATATATATATATCATTCTCTTTATTTCTTACGGATCTATTTATTTAAAGTTTTTCTTTTAATTAGATAAATTCCTACTCCTAAAATCACTAATGCTCCTATTCCTATTGCAATTGGTATTATGAAATTATAGTTTGCACCTGTACTTGGAGTTACTATTACAATCTCTGCTGTACTATCATCTGTTTCTGTTTTTCCTGTTCCTGGTACATAATTACCTGGAGTTGTTGTTAAATCAGATCCTCCTGTTTTATTGATTTCTACTATTTCTGTTTCATTTCCTAATTCTATATCTTCTGATGTAGATAATATCTTTGAAACATTCAATGTAACTTCTGCTGATTTGGTTGGCTCTAATTTTTGTCCTTTTAATTTTTCAGTATATAGTATTGTTGTATTCTTTAGATTTGATTCTTCACTGTTATATACAACTTCTGCAACTAATGATTTCACTTCTTCTACTGTTACAACTTTCCAATCTTGGTTCTTATCTTGATCAAATCCCCAATCACTATCTAAGTAATCTATTACACCTGTTGGCTCTATTGTAACTACATCGTCTTCTATAATTCCATACTTATAGAAGTTTTCTGATAAGTAATCAAGTTCACTTATATTTGTTGCTTTAATTATATATCCTACTTCTACAGTAGCACCTTGAATCAACTCATTGTCTAATTCTACTCTTACAAATCCATTTGCTGGTTCTAAATTTGATGATGGTCCCATATATGTTACATAGCTCTTTTGACCTGTAAGTTTTCTGTTACCATTTTCATCTTCTTCTATCTTAGTATCAACAATTACTTGACCATTTGCTAATGTAACTTTAAATGTTCCTACACGTTTTGATAAATCCATTGCTTGTCTTGCTCTTTCTACAATACCAAAATCAACATTTCTAATTCTGTAAGTATATCTATCTCCACTTGATGCTGTATATGTAGTTTCATATTCTACTCCAATTCCCATTGTTGGTGTTGTAGAATTCATTTTATCTATAGTCGTTACTGTATTGTATTTAATGTTTTGCAATTCTTTATCAATATCTAATCTTGTTTGATAGTCATCTAATGCATCTGTTTTTCTTGTATCTACATTTTGTTTATACCATTCTTTATTATTTTGATCTCTTGAGCTATCATATACTGTTCCTTTGTAATTTTGTACTGTATATGTTTTATCTCCCCAAGTATATGTTAATGTATAGTCACCTGGTATATATCCTGAAATATAGAAATCTCCATTTGCATCTGTTTCAGTTTCATAAACTTTTCCGCTTCCTGTATTTTCAGTTAATGTAACTTTAACACCTTGTATTCCAGTTTCTCCTTCTTCATAAGCTCCACTACCTTGTCTAACTTTACCTGTCATTAACTCTCCAGTAGTTGAATCTAAGAATACTTTACCTGTTAATTCTCTTGCATCTGCCACTTCTAATTTTAGTGCAGGGCTAGAATCTGTATCATCTTGGTATGTTGTAGTATCTCCTGGTATAGCATTTGCTGGATTTGAATTCATATCAATACCTGCATATACTTTACCATTTTGATCAAATACAGAATATGAATTTATTTCAGCAACATTATCTAAATTTTCACCATCATTTAAAATGTTTATTACGGCTTCTCTGTTTAATTCAAACTGTACATAAATATCTTCTTGACTTTGAGCATTTAATCTTGAATTATTATTAATTGTTATTTTTGAGTATTCTGAATTATATGCTCCATTATTTTCATATTGAATATTATTTGCTACATTTCCTACATCATCTAAGCCTTTTCCTACTGCAACTACAGAATATCTACTATCGTAATAGTCTACTATATTTTTTACTTCTGTTACTAAAGTTGTAGATCTGTTTTTTACAGATAATCTATATGTAATATATACTTTTAATTCTTTGCTCTTATCATTTTCATTTATATATTCATAATCTGCTTTGTAAATTGCTCTTGTGTATGACATATTACCATATTTGTTTCCAAATTTAACACCTACATTAAATCCATCACCATATTCTCCTTGGTTTAAGAACCTTTGTGAATATACATATGTGTGATTATATCCATTAACAGCAACTCTTACATTTTCAATGTCTTTCATTAACGCTATATTTGGTTGTTCTCTTTCATACAATCCTAAATTTATGTATTTTATTTCCTCTTGTCCGTATGTAAAATGATCTTTTATGTAATATCCAGTTTCATTAGTATTTGCTGTTATTGTATATTGTCCATTATTTATTAGAGTTGATGTATGTGCATTTTTATCTATATTGTATGCCAAATTATGCTTTTCATTTCCGTTAACATCTCTAGTAAATCCTGTATCAAAAGTTCTTCCTTCGACTACACTAAAGTTTTTATTAAACTCATCTCTTACATTTTCATTTTCAGCTGATTTTGAACCGTTATCTTTGTCAATATGTGGTATTACATTTGAGTATGTTAGTCCATCATATTCGAATTCTACATAATAATCATCTAGTTTTCCTAATAATACATTGTCAAACTCGTAAGCACCACCATTAGCTGTTTTTGTTTCTCTTTCTGTGTTTCCATTTGTTTTATCTTTAAGTCTTACTGTTATACCGTCTAATAAAATATCATTTGAATCATAATCTTTATCTTTATATAATCCATTTAATGTTGATTGTTTTCCTGATATTTTATCTACCCAAACATAACCTGATAATTTTACAGATAATTGTATGTCGTTCAATTCTAGATTTAATTGTTTCTTTGATGTAAATGGTTCACTAATCATTAAGTTTTGTGAATATCCCCCTTCTAGGAACCACATATTTACACCTTTTACATCCGCTTCAGCTTCTGCCTTTATACTTTTTATTTTAGTGATTTTATCCTCTAATGGTACAGATATATAGAAATCCTTGTTTGATTGTATTCCATCTGCTCCGTACCAATATTCTGTATTTCCACTAAAGCTGCTATATAATACTTCATCAATGTTATTTCCGTTTTGGTCTTTCAATTCTATCTTAGTTATCTTACCTGGTAATGTCCAATTAAATGGTCCAACTCTTACATATTCTTTTCCATCTTTAATATATGAATCTACTTTTAATTTCTCTTTATTCGTATTATCTTTCATTTCCATTGATTCATATTGATTTGCATAATTATCAGCAGCTGCAATTAGTTTATCAGCACCACTTAGAGTATAATATACTGGATCTGGAGAATACATTGCAAAGCTTCTATATAATCCTGCGTGATGAGCTCCAACTACATTCATCCATGTATATCCATATGCCCAAATAGCATTTTGTAGTGGTCCATGTTCTTTATCATTACCATTATCAGCAGACATTATATATGCTAATTTCGAATTTTCTTTACTTGCTATCTGCTTTCCTGTATGGTCAGTTGAAACATTTCCATCTATTCTTACATTTGATACCACACTATATATTGTTCCATTATTAATCAATTGTAAACGTTCAAAACAGAATATATTAGTACTACTTAAATATTGATTCATATTAACTTGTAAACTTTGCCCAACATAATATGCATTTGACGTAGTATTAAATCCTAGTACTGCTAATATAATTATTATAAATGCTATTATCGTCTTTATTATAATTCCTTTTTTATTACTCATTTTTCTAACCTCCTTTCTTCCTAAATTATTTATCACCTAATTGTTTTTTCTTCTTTATGATTACTACTGCTACTACTGCTAAGATTGCTACTATTATTATAGCTATTGTTGTGTATAAAACAGCACCAGTTCTAATACTTATAATTACTTCTGCCATTCCCATGTCATTTTCACCATTTAAATTATTTTCTGGAGTAGAATTACTGTCTAATAATCCTAATTCGTTATAGTCTTCAGCAATCTCTGCTGTATTTGGTATTAATCCTGTGTTGTTTTCATTCATCACCTTAGTTAGTGTTAATGTTATCTCTTTTGTTTCACCTGGATTGATTATTTCATTTGCTAACTTTGTACTATATATAGTATTTCCTACTTGATACCAGTCTTTATTTAATTCAGAAGTGAATTTAAGTTCTGTTGACATATAGTCCGCTATCTTTCTTGCATATCCTGCTACTTCACCATTGTTTGTTACAACTATCTTATATTCTATAATTACATTTGTTCCATTTAGTTTTTTAGCATCTAATTCAAACTTAGCTGTAGTTTCATTGTCATATTCTTTAACTGTAGTTCCATTACTATCTTGTATAACTATTTTGCTTACATATTTATCTAATTTCAAATCATAATTTTTAAGTTGTATCAAACCTAAATTAATATCAGATATATTTCCATCTTTTATCTCTAATATATCAGTTGCTGCAACATTTTTAGTTTCACCATTTATTGTTAAATCACTTAACATTACATCTGAATTATTTGTTTCTGATACACCTTCAACTTTATATTTTGTAATTCCGTATTTAGTTGTATCATAATCAAATACTACGATATATTTTCCATTTCCTATCTTGTCTAAAATATATACCCCATTTTCATTTGTTGTTACTTCTAATGTATTTCCATTAATATCTCTAACAAGATTATTTGTCTCTACATTTAATAGTCTTACTTTTATATTTGATAAAGTACTTTCATTAGAATCTTTTTGTCCATTTGCATTTTCATCATACCAAGCAACACCTGTTATTGTTCTATTTCCTTGAGCTATATCATTATCTGGTACGTTGTTATCTCCTTCATCTACATTTCCATCATTTGATTGTATAATATGACTTATTTCTGATGTTCTTGCTATTTCTTCTCCGTATCTTTCTGCTGTAGCAACATTTGTTATCGCTTCTGACTCATCTCTATCTGCTGAATAATCAACTGTTGTAAGGATTTTTATTGTAGTAGTTTGTCCTGCAGCAATATCATATGAAATTTTTAAATTATTGCCTTGTACTTGTCCCATATCTTGTCCGTCAACAGTTACTTTATTTATTGTTAATTGACTTGGAACATTATCAGATATTGTTAATCCTGATGTTTTTGAAGAAGATTTGTTTTCTACTGTTATTGTATATTCTATTTGATCTCTAGTTTTTACATATTTATTATCTGGAGTAGCTGTCATATTTAATAATATGCTTGTCTTATTAACAGTAGATTGTAAACTATTTGATCTGTATTCTGTATTTTGCTTATCTAAAGCTATTACATCTGAATACATTCTATCACTATTAGTTAATTTATTAATAGTAATGTCGTAGCTTATTACTTTATTTTCCCCTGGTTCTAGTGAACCAATATCTATTTCATCATTATATTCGATTTCTTCTGTTTTAAGTTCATTTTCTTGAATAGTTAATTCTTCTTCTGTTATTTCTCTTGGTTCTTCGTTTGTAGTTTTTCCTGAACCTGGTTCATATAAGTCATCATCTGATACATCATTTTTCTTCATTCCTGTTATCAACATTGTTCTTTCAACTGTAACACCTTCTGGTATATTAGTTCTTACTTTTACATTATCTTGTCTTTCATTAGAAATATTTTCTATAATTGCATAATATTGAACTACTCCACCTTCAGTTATTTCTAGTCTTGTATCTGTAACTTGTTTTACTGTTGCTCTTAAAGTAGCCCCAGCTGTAGTATATGTGATTTCATTTGTTTGTTTTGATGTATCACCATAATCTACTTCTGCTTTATTTACCAAATTTGTTCCTGCTACTGTATCTGTTTTTACTCTTACTTCAAACTCTTTGTAAATACTTTCTCCTGATTTTAAATTTTCAATAGTTGTTTCATATGTTTTATTATCTAATTCTTTATAATATGAAACTCCTGTATATTCAAAATTTTCTTCAGGCTCTACTAGTACTGTTCCTTCTGGTATATTCGATTTTATAGATATATTTCCAGTATCTGCTGTTCCTGTATTAGAAACTTCTACTCTGTATTTTATTACTTCTCCATTTCTAACTGTTCCTGTGGCTTCTTTTCCACCTATGAATCCAGTAAGTTTTGTTTCAATGTTTGGTCCTATTCCTGTTTGTAATTTTAAATCTGTTGCCTTTATTTCCCCAGAAACTTTAGTTTGACTATTTGTATATATAACTTTGTATCCTATTGTCGCCTCTTTGTTATATTCTAGATTTGCTGGTATTTTAATTTTATGCTTTAATACTACACTTTGTCCAACGTCTATATTATCTATCTGTACTAAATATTTCTTAGCTTTAGAAATATCTAAAGAATCTGTCCAACCATTATCTTTGTTATTTAAATCTTCTTTTGCATTTTCATTTTCTGTATAGTATATTTTAACATTTGCTGTTTCAGCAGTTAAACCTTCTATAACTGTTGCTCCCATATTATTTTTATTACTGTCTGTTACTAAAGTTCCTAACACTTTTACATTCTCAATTGCAGAATCTGCATTATTTATTATTTCAGATTTAACTTCTGATTGTTTTTCTTTTACTCCTCTTTCTAGCATTACATCTTTTGAATCTTCTTGTCCAAATGTCTCTATTGATAATTCTTCAATACTATTAATTGCTGTTATATCTTTTGGAGCTACTATTTTTATATTAGTAGATGCACTGCCATTATTTTCATAGTTCACTGCTTTTTCATTTGAATATGTTAAATTAATTTTTTCTTCACTTGTTGCAGATTTTTTATTAACAGATGCAGTTAAATTGACAATTATATTTGTTCCCTCTACTGTTTCTTCATTATATGCTGTTTGTTCTCCTTGTAAGTATATTTTTATATTTCTTCCATTAATTTCATAATTTTTAAGTTCTAATCCATTTCCATATAATATATCAACACTAGAAACTTCTGCACTTTCAACTTGTTCTGGTAACTCAATTGTTAGTGTAGGATTCTTAAATAATTCATATTGTTCACTATTTGTTTTTAAAATCGCTTTTATTTGTAAATCATTTTTTGTAACTGTTGATAATGTATCTTTATTTGTTTCTATTCTTGCCTCTGTTTTTGATTCTTGTAAATCAATTTTTGAAACAGTTTCTTTTTTGCTTCCTTCTGTAAATGATTCATTACCTTCCATATTATATTCAGCTGTTATATTTGTCTCTATTTGAGTTGCTGATTTTACAATATCTGCTTCAGAAGCTTTTATTGTTTTTGTATGTTTAAATTTCAATTTTCCTTCTGAAGTTGGTGTAGAAAGTCTTATTTGTAATGCTGATGGTTCTTTTCCTGTATAATCAATTACAAAATTTCCATTCTCATCAACTTGACTATCTTTTGTTATTTTAGCCAATGACTCATTATTTTGATTGTATATTTCTACACTTCCATTATCGCCTAAAACTTTTGTAAATTCTTCTTTGCTAATTATAGTTTTATTATATACAACATTTGCACTTTGTTGATTTTCTCCGTTAGTATATACTGGCTGATTTTCTACAACTTTGATATAATCTATTGGTTTAGCAAAATTAACATCAACATATGTATCTGTTACATATTGTCTATCAATTTTAGAATATATTTTTCCTTTGAAAATGCTTGTCTCATTGTTTGATGATTTTATAGCTATTGTTTCATCTATATTTTCATCAATAAAACTCATATTTACTTTTAAAGATAACTCTGCTTTATCATATAAATATACTTTTTCTTCTGATGAAATTCTAGCATCTTTAATATTAGCATCTTTACTATAAATACATGTTAATATAACATTCTCATTTCCATAAGTTTTCCAATTTACTTTGTTTTGGTCATTTGCTTCATTTTTCATATTAAATGTTACAACACCATTTTCATACTTGTAATCCCATTTATTAATGTTATTCACATTAACAACTTTTACGACTTCAGGAAATTCTCCATTAATCTCTGGTAAATTCAAAGTTGATTGTATTTCACTTATTGGATAATTATTTTCTTTTAATCCCATATTCCATGAAAATTGTACTACTCTTTTTTCTTCACCATCAATCTTTTGAATTTTATTTGTTATCAATTTAATTTCATTAAGTACACTATCTCCTGTGTTACTTTCTGTCATCTTTAATTTAATTTCTCTCTTTGATGTTATTTCAATGTCTTTTTGCGAACTATCTCTATAAATACCATTGATTTTTGCTGTTGTAACACAATCTAATAAACCTATATCATAAAATTCATCTTTTATAGGCTCTATCTTTATTTTGATTTCAGCTGTTGTTCCAGCATTTATTTGATTAAGGTAGATTGTATTTCCATCTATTTTATTTATAAAATCACTTTCATAATCTTTTAAAATAAAATTATTATTTTCAAGTGATATATTGCCATTAAAATACCCTTCCTTTTTTACATTTATTTTAATATATAGATATGTATCTACATTTGAAAATTCTCTTTCTAGATTGTCAGATTTATTTCCATTTTCATCTTCGAATCCAATTTCAAATTCAACATTTTTGTTATTAGTAGAAACATCTTCTGCAGCATATGTAACAAGTCCCGCTCCCACAAACACAAAATTTGTCATTGTCATTGTCAATATTAATATTGTCGCTATACATATTTTTAAAATTTTACTTTTCATAATAGCCTCCTTAAATTACAATTAATTACAATAGCTCTATAATATATTATAACGTTTTTTCCTTATTTTTTCAACTGTTTCCGTCTCTTTTTCCTCTTTTTTTATTCTTTTTAATAAAATTTAATTAAAATGTAACCTTTTTTTGATAAATTCATACTATATTACATAGAATTAATCTTTACAGAATATATTGTATAGAGGTGATTTAATTGGATAATATGAATTTTGACGCAAACGCTATTAATAAATTAAAAGATATGATGAACAAAGGAGAATTAAATGATGTTATATCTCAAATTTCCCCTGATATGATAAAAAATTTCTCTTCAATGATGAATTCAAATAATAACTCTAATGGCAACGAACAAGAAAGTCATAAGTCTTCAAATCATAGCAATTCTAATAATAGCAATAATTTTGATTTTAGCAATCTTGATATCAATACAATTCTAAAAATGAAATCTGTCATGGAAAAATTAAATAATAAAAATGATCCTAGATATAATTTATTAAACTCTCTAAAACCATATTTAAGAGATGAAAAAAAAAATAAAATAGATCAATATGCTAACCTTCTTAATATAGCCAAGATAACAGAAATTTTTAACTCTGATAACAAGGAGAATAATAATGATATATAATTTTCCTTTTGGAAGATTTTCTTATGGAAGATATTATAGATATAACAACTATTTTCCGTATGATAATCAAGTCAAAAACAGCAAAAATATATCAAATTCTAATACAGATATAATTAAAAAAGATTCCGAATATGAAGAAAAATCATCTAGATATAACAATTCTTCAAATTTCAATTTTATAAACTTTGATAATTTGTTTTCATCAAATATCAATGAGCCAATAATTGAAATTTTTGGAATCAAATTATATCTAGATGATCTTATTATACTTTCTATATTATTTTTCTTATATAAAGAAGGTGTACAAGATGAATTATTATTTATCTCTTTGATTTTATTATTACTAAGCTGAACCTTTGCATTATTATTCAATAATAATTTGATCATTTTCAACACTAACATATGCTTGTTTATGCATTGGTTCTTCATCTCTATCTATTTCTTTAACTATGTTTGCAATCCTTATTTGAACAGTATCTAATAATCCTGCTGAAATTATTGCTTGCTTATTTCCTTTTGCTCCGGCATGAGCAAGTCCTCTCAAATTACCTAGCACAACTATATTATCTGATGCTATAACTTCTGCACCTGAATTAACATCTCCCAATATTACTAAACTTCCATCAGATTCTAATTTTTGCCCTGAACGTAAAGAACCTCTATGAAATTTAGTTTCTGAAACAGTTATTTTTTTATCAAAAGTTTTCTTAATACTGTATAATCCCAGGGTCTTAGGCGTATCAAATTCAACATCAACATCTATTTTTTCTTGTATTATTTCTTGTATTTCATCAATCTCTCTATTCTTCAACACTTTTCCTGTAACTCTTATTGGTGTTTTTTCATCTTTATATAATTTTTTTAATTCTTGTAATTTCTTTTTCAATCCTTCTATAATATCATTTCTTTCAGCATCTTCGTTTAATTTAATTAAAATCTCATCTTTTTTTAGGTTTATACTAACATAATTTTTCATTTACACATCCTCCAATTTTGCCAACACTTTTTACGACATAATCTCTACATATGGCATTGCAGTCATATCTTCTTCCACATTTTGTGTATTCATTCCAAAGTATTCAGCCATTATATCTCTTACAACTTCTGCTGTATAATTTCCATGTCCACCATTTTCAACCATAACTACTATTGCAATTTCTGGATTTTCAAATGGTGCAAATCCAACAAACCATGCATGTACAATATCATTTCCATTAGCATCTTTTCCTGCTTCTGCTGAACCTGTTTTTCCACCTACACTTATATTAAAATCTTTAAATCTAACATAAGCCGTACCGCCTTCATCCATGGCTACAGATTTCATACCTTCTAATACTGCATTTAAATTTTGTTGTTGTATTTGTAAATCCTCAGTTGTATCTTCTTCTAGGCCTAATTTCTGATTTACAAATTTATTTATTTCATCTTTTGATACTTCTGTTCCATCAGCATTTCTGATAGTTTTTACTATACTAACATCTATCTTTTTTCCACCATTTGTAAGCATACTAATATATCTTGCCATTTGTAATGGGCTAAATGAATTATCCCCTTGTCCTATAGCTGCCTGTAATGTATCTCCCGGATGCCAAGTAGGATCATCTGTATGTAATTTTTGTTTTGTTTCTCTACTAGCTAATTGCCCAGAAGTTTCACTTGGTAATTCTATTCCTGTTTTTCCACCTAATCCGAAATATTTAGCAAACTTAGATAATGTATCTATTCCCATTCTATCTGAAGTTTCATAGAAGAAATAGTTACAAGATTTTTCGATTGCTCCTGAAACATCAAGCCACCCATGTCCTCTTCCATAATCTGAATAATACCAACATTTAGGTTGATAGTCACTATATTTTCTATATACACCAACATCATTTATTTTAGTTGTTGTATCAATAACTCCTGATTCTAATCCAGCAATTGCAGTTATCATCTTAAACGTTGAACCTGGAGAATATGAATTTTGTATCGCCTTGTTTAATAATGGTTTTGCCTCATTATTTATATAACTATTCCAAGCCTCATTACTAATTCCTCCAACAAAATCTGCCGGATTATAATTTGGATAACTTGCCATAGCTAAAACCTCACCTGTGTTAACATCCATTACAACACAAGCTCCAGCTTTAGCATCAAATCTTTCTCCAAATCCACCACTTGCAATTTTATTTATATTATTTTCTAATGAAGTCTCTGCCACTTTTTGTAAATTAGCATCTATTGTTAAAACAATATCAGATCCAGCTATTGCTTCTTCTGCTGTATATTCTCCTGTTATTGTTCCTTCAACATCCATATCAATTTGTTTGACTCCATTTTTTCCTTTTAAATATTCTTCAAAAACATATTCTATTCCTGATTTTCCTATAATATCATTTTGTGAATATGTGCTTTTTTTCGTTTCATACTCTTCTGAACTTATTTGTGCTGCATATCCCAAAATATGTGAAGCAAGTGTTCCTGATGTATATTTTCTTACTGGTTTTACAACTATATTAGTTCCTGAAAACTTTTCAGAACTTTCACTAAATTCCGCAACTGCTTCTCTTGGAATATTTTCAGCTATAGTCACAGCTTTTGTACTACTATATCCATTTGTAGCAAGTTCATATCTTATTGAAATTATTTTTCTAACTTGTTCAATATCGTCATTTGTTATCTCATATTTTTGTTTAAATTTATTAAATGCTTCCTCAGCAGTTATATTCTCATCGAAATTATTATCTTCTTTCCACTTAGTTAATGTATCACCGGATATTGTAAATTGATATGGGTTTATGGAAATAGGAAAAGAATCCACGTAAGAAACTCCATATTTTTCTAAAACTCCTATCATATTTAATATATCTTGATTTAATGTTGCTGTATCAACTTTTGTTTTATACATTTCTAAAGAAAACTCCGCATCAGATGAAACTAGTTCTGCACCTGTCCTATCTAAAATTGTGCCTCTTGCTGCTTCTATAGTACTTTCTCTTGATAATCTAGTATTTGATTGTTCTCTATATTCCGCTCCATGTATTATCTGAAGGTTAAATAATTGAGCTATCAAGACAATTCCTACTAAATATGTTAGCACCGTTAATATATTAAATCTAAAATTAATATTGGCTCTTTTTCTTTCTTTTCTCAAATTTAACCTCCTTTCTATATCATGTTACTATTTATTTAAATTCAATTTTTAAAAATATCTTGTCAATATTTTATTTCCTTTATATTCATTTTCTATATAATATCCTGCATTTTGTATTAATGGATAGATTATAATTGTAATTATTAGGTTAAATATTGTTTCAATGGCTAATACTTTTATAAAGCTCCATATCTCTACATTTGTTGATAAAAATATAAAATTTAATATATAAGAAAGCACTTCAAAAATAATAGTTGCCCCTGCTACCATTAGCATAATTGTCATTCTACTATCTTTAGAAAAGTTCTTATCAAAAATTCCTGAAATAAATCCTATAATTCCAAGACCTATACCATATATTCCAATTTTAGTTCCTATTATAAAATCTAATAGGAAACCTGCTATAATACCATAAAACGTTCCCATTATCTTGCTTGAAAACAATCCAATAAACAACACTAAAATCACAAATAAATTAGGCATGATTCCCGCAATGTTGAACCATGTAAAAAAGTTTGATTGTAAGAAATATATTATAAAAAATGTTAATACAAGGACTATATTAATAACTAACTTTTTCAAATAGTTCACCTCTTCTAATTATTTGTTATTACTAATACTGTATCTAGTTTTGAAAAATCTACTGCTGTTTCAACTAATGCATATCTATCTGTTGGATTTTTTGTGTTTTCTACTTTTTTTATAGTACCAATGTGAATTCCTTTTGGATAAATTCCACCTAATCCTGATGTCTCCACACTCTCTCCTTGTGCTACATTAGCATCTGTAGGTATATACATGCCCTTTAATACTGATGTTTCATCTAAAGTTCCTTTACATACAATTGAGTTTTTATCAGTACTCATAACAGCGCTTACTGAACTTGCAGTATCTATAATTGTTTGAACTTTTGCTGTACTATCAGTTACTGAAACAACATGCCCAACCAATCCTTTGTCCGCAATAACTGTCATATTTTCTTCTACGCCATCTTTTTTTCCTATGTTTATAACTACAGTTTTTGAATAATTGCTTATATCTTTATTTATTACATATCCTGGTATAGTCTTATATTCACCATACTTTTCAGTTAAATCTAAATATTCTTTTAATGTTTCATTTTGTGATTTTATATTCTCTAATTCTCTTAGAGATTGCTCTAATTCACTATTTCTTTCTTTTAATTCTTTGTTCTCTTGTTTTAAATTATTGATATCTGTAAAAAATGTACCATTTCCACTTATTTTATTTTTCAAATATGTTAATCCGTTTTGTATTGGCATAACTAGGTTAGTTGCTGCATTTTCAAAAAAGGAGGTATCGCTATCTCCATTTGAAAATATAACAATTAATATTAAAATAAATACAGTTATTATAATGCCAATAATACCAACTTTTTTATTTCTATACATCTCTTACTCCTTTATCTTATCTTCTTCTTGCATTAATTAAAACTCTTTTTAATCTTTCTAGATCCTCTAAAGTTTTTCCAGTACCTCTTACAACACAATCTAATGGTTCTTCTGCAATATATACAGGCATTTCTGTTTCAATACTAAGTAGCTTGTCTAAATTCTTTATTAGTGCTCCTCCACCTGCTAAAACTATACCTTTCTCCATGATATCAGATGCTAATTCTGGTGGTGTTTTTTCCAATGTCAATTTTACTATTTCTACAATCTTTCCAATTGATTCCTTCATAGCTTCTTCTATTTGTGTAGATGTAATTTTTACTGTTCTTGGTAATCCATCTGTTAAATCTCTTCCTCTTACCTCCATTGTCATCTCTGTCATTAAAGGCATCGCACATCCTATTTGCATTTTTATTTGTTCTGCAGTTGTTTCTCCTATAGCTAAATTCATTTCTCTTTTTATGTAATTTACTATATCTTCGTCTAATTCATCTCCAGCAATACGTAATGAATGGCTTACAACAACTCCTCCTAGTGATATAACTGCAACTTCAGTTGTTCCTCCACCAATATCAACAATTATACTTCCACTTGGTTCTCCTACATCTAATGAAGCACCTATTGCTGCTGCCATTGGTTCTTCAATTAAATACACTTCCTTTGCACCAGCTTGTATAACTGCTTCTTCAACAGCTCTTTCTTCTACCTCTGTGATTCCTGATGGTACTCCTACTACAACTCTTGGTTTTCCAACATTATATCTTCTTCCAACTTTTCCTATTATATTTTTTAACATAAGTTGTGTTGCAGTAAAATCTGCAATTACACCATCTTTTAATGGTCTTACAGCTTTTATTTGGTCTGGTGTTCTACCTAGCATTTCTTTTGCTTCATTTCCAGTAGCTAAAATATTTCCAGTTTTTCTATCAAGAGCAACAACTGATGGCTCTTTTAAAACTATTCCCTTTCCTTTTATTGTAACCAACAAATTTGCTGTTCCTAAATCTATTCCAATATCTTTTGATCCTAATGTAAAAAATTTCATATTTTCATTTTCCTTTCTTGTTAAACTATAATCTATAATCTTTTGTTTTTTACTAATTCTGACATTATACTTGTATAAGTCATATCCCCTATTACTAAATGATCTAAAACTTCAATATTAAATTCACTAAAAAGCTCTAATATTTTTTCAGTAAAAATAAGATCTTGATTACTTGGAGTAGCATCGCCACTTGGATGATTATGTACTATAATTATTTTAGGAACTTCTGCTTTTAATGTTTGTCCTAAAATATTTCTTATTGAAACATTCGCAAAATTATTGCCACCTTTAGATACCTCTTCTATTTTAAAGATTTGATTTTTATTATTTAACATAACAACTTTAACAACTTCATTTTTCAAAAACTTCATTTCTGGCATCAATACTTTAGCCAAATCTTCAGGTTTTTTTATTACTATTTTCTTATAATTTGATGGCTTAGTCATTCTTATTGTAAGTTCGCATAAAGCTTTTAATTGTAAAGCTTTCACTTTTCCTATTCCTTTAATTTTCATCAATTCTTCAATAGTAAGTTGTTGTAAATATTTTAAGCTATCTTCTCTTGTATCATTTAATTTTAAAATTCTTTGCGCCAATTCGACTGATGTTTCATTCTTATTTCCGTGTTTTTATAATTATGGCTAAAAGTTCTGCATCTGATAAGCTCTTTTCTCCATAAAGTTCCATTTTTTCATATGGTCTTTCTGTTTCAGGCAATTCTTTAATTTTCATATTGTTTCAATTCCTTTCATATAGTATTAATTGCCCCTATATTACATTAAACTTTTTTATATATAAATATTGCAAGTACCATTCCAATGATACTAGAAATACTTATCTTAAACATTAATGCAAACGTAATCTTTATTACACTTAAATCCAAAATTATAGGATTCTCTAATCCAAAGCTTTGGCTATATGATAACCACCATAACCAATCTACTCTTCCTGCTAATTCTCCTAATAATCCTCCAACCACTAATCCTGATAAAATAAAAATTAAAAATATCCATATATTTTTATCTTTAGTTGCCATTTTTTGTACCTCCAAAATATTACTTTTTTCTTACGGCTATTTGTTTTTCTATCTTTTGGTATTATAACTTTATTTAGCAAATTTTTCAAGTATAATAACGTATTTTTTTATAATATATCCTTTAATTAGTTGAATTATAAATTTCAATATGTTATATTGTTATATAATTTTATTAAATTAATCTAATTTATTACCAAAATTTTAATATTTAAATATAATAATAGTAATAGTATAATATAATTAGTAATCATATAGGAGGACTTTCTTTATGAAAATAGAAAAACTTACTGAAAATAAAATAAGAGTTATTGTTAGCACTGAAGATTTGATTAAAACAAATACAGACTTAAATTCTATTATGGCAAAAGCGATTGAGAGTCAAAAACTTTTTTTGGAAATATTGTCTAGAGCCGAAAAAGAAGTTGATTTTCACACAGAGGGATGTAAATTATTAATTGAAGCATTTTCTTCTATTGATGATTTCTTAATTTTTACAATCACAAAATATTCATCAAAAGAAAAAAAATCAGCTTCCAATATTTCTCCCAAAAAACCCGTTGCAAAAAGAAAGAATGTAGATTATTCAAGTGAAAACACAGTATATTCTTTTTCTTCATTTGATGAGTTATGTGATTTTTGTAATTGTATAGATACATACAAAAATTTAGATACTTCCAAAATGTCTAAAAATATTTCTTTATATTTATATAACGATATATATTATCTAGTTATACAAAATATAAATCTTAAGTATCCATTACTCAAAACATTCCATTCTATTGCTTTAGAATTTGGAAAACCTTATTCAAACTCTAAATTATTTATAAGTAAACTTTTTGAACACGGAACTAATATAATTAAGAAAAATGCTATAAAGACTCTAACAAAGCATTTTAAGTTGTAAAAAATCAAAAACAATCCACATTTTTGAAACAAATTGTGGATTGTTTTTTCTAATATAAATAATTTTGTGGATTATATGCTACTCCATTTACTCTTACTTCTAAATGTAAGTGTGGTCCTGTCGAATTTCCTGTTGAACCAACTGCAGCAATGACTTGTCCTTGTGATACGCTAGCTCCTGCAGATAAATATAAAGCACTACAATGTGCGTAATATGTTTGTACTCCATTTCCATGGCTAATTACTATCATATTACCATATGATCCTTTATATCCTGAAAAAGTAACTGTTCCTGAAGCTGCGGCCTTTATTGCTGTTCCTTTTGGAGCTGAAATATCTAGTCCTGTATGTGAAGATCTTCTAATACTACTTCCTGCTCCAAATTTTGAAGTGATTGTTCCAGATATAGGTTTTATTAAAGTTATCCCTAGACTTGCTTTGGCTGTTGATGTTTTACTAGAAGTATTCACACTTCCTGTAGTTTTGGTTGAAGATGAAGAATTTCTTGATGCCACTGTTACTTGTTTCACAGGCTCTACATATAGTTTTGCAACAGCATCTTCTTTTGTTGTAAAATCTTTTACTTCTGTTTCATATTTTTCTTGTATTGTTAAATTGCTTATATTTGAACTATTTTTACTTTTTAATTCACTTATTACATTCTCTGCTTCTTCAAAACTAGAAATATATACTTTTTCTTCTTGATTATCTAATATTGCATAGTATCTATAATAAGGTACTCCTTGCTCTTTCACTATATTAAATATTTCATCATCATTAGTAGTAATATTTTTCTTTAATAAACATAGCTTGTATTCAGGCATATTTTCAACTTGTACAAAAGCTACATTATTTTCTCCCTCTCCTTTTTCCACATAATCATTTATTTTATGTTGAAGAGATGATTTGTTTTCCGTATATCCAACTTGTTCTCCATTAATGAATACACTGTATGTTGGTTTATATAAAAAAGCTATAGCTCCAATAACCAAAAAAGCTGCTATTGCTGATAATATAATAAACTTTATTCCTCTTCTCGTTTGTATTATTACCTTTTTAAACATTACCCTCTATAACTCCTTTGTAAAATATTCTTTACATGCATTATTTCAGAGTAATGATATTTTAAAAAATTCTTTTTTGCAAATTTTCTACAACTCTAATTTCCCTAGTTTTTTATCCTTTTTCTTTCTTATTCTTTATTTTCTTTTAATTTTCTTAAATTTTAGAATACTAAAATATATAAAAAAAGGAGGTTTTATCCCTCCTATTGTAATTCTGTTCTCACACTACTTATTTCTGTTACTGTAGCTTTTTGAGCTGGTTTATAATATCCTTTTGCTTGGGCTATTTTAAATAACTCATATTGAAAACTCTCATCATTATTTCTTATTGTTTGAAATGTTTGTCTAAGTTGCATATTTTCACATTCTGAAATAGCTGTTTGATATGCTGTTAAATCAGATTTAACACCACTTAAAATATCATTTACCATTGTTTTCTCTTCCATTTTTATTCCTCCCTAATTTAAAAATCCCATAAGTTTTTGTTTAGTATTTAATGCATCTTGAGCTGATTTTGTAAAAAGTTGTTTTATTTGTGGATCAACCGCTTGTGAAGCATATGTGTTTAGTTTTTGGTAAGCCATTTCATGCGCACCTATTAAATGTCTAAGATTTTGTAATTCTGATTGATTTAAATCTGCCATTTTTATCATTCCTTTCTTTTATTTTTCTAATATATTATTTGCATTTTTAATTAATTTATTCAAAAAAAGAATGCCATTTTAGCATTCTTTTCATATTTATTCAATTATTTCCAATTTTGCAAATTTAGCCATTAATCTTTTATGTCCTACTTTGTCAAAGTTTATATCTACTTTTAAGTCATCACCTTCTGGTTCAACAATATTAATTGTTCCTTCTCCGAATTTTTTATGATAAACTCTGACTCCTGCTTCATATTTTGATAAGTCAACATTATTTGAACTTTTCTTTCCTAAATTATTTAAGAAACTTTCTGCTGTTCTAAAATTAAATCCTGCTGTGCTTTTTGCACTTGCCATTACTGGCTCTGTATTATCTATTTTATATGTTTTTATATTATTGTTACTATTTTTACCGTATGTCCATGAATATTTCGAATCTTCAAATATTTTATTGGAACTTCTATTATCATCTTTGAATACTTCTTCATAACCCTCAAGTAATTCTTCTGGTATTTCTTTTAAAAATCTTGACATTTGGTTATAGCTTGTTGAACCAAATATAGTTCTTTGTTTACTACATGTTAAAAATAGATTTTCTTTTGCTCTAGTTATTCCCACATAGCATAATCTTCTTTCTTCTTCTAATTCTTTTGGCTCTGATATTGATTTATATCCTGGAAAAATCCCTTCTTCCATTCCAACCAAGAACACTACTGGGAACTCTAATCCTTTTGCACTATGTAATGTCATTAATGTTACATTATCATCTGTTTCTTCTAAGTTATCAATATCACTTGATAAAGTTATTCCTTCCAAAAACTCGCTTAAAAGATTATCTGCTGACTCTTCTTCAAATTCTATAGCAACAGTTAAAAACTCTTCTAAGTTTTCTATTCTGTTTTCCGCTTCTATTGTGTTTTCATTTTCTAAAGCTTTTGTGTATCCTGTCTTTTTCAATGTGGCTTTTATAAGTTCTGAAATTGAAAGAGTTTCTTTTTGTTGTTTTAATTCTTCTATAACATTTATAAATTCTCTTGAATTTACAAACACTCTATTTAGTCCAAACTCATCTGCTCTTTTAATTATCTCATACATTGGAACTCCTGTACTTTGTGATAGCATTTCTATTTTATCAAGGCTTGTTTTTCCAATTCCCCTTTTAGGTTCATTTATAATTCTTTTTAAACTTAGATTATCATTACTATTTTGAATTAGCCTTAAATAAGAAATGATATCTTTTATTTCTTTTCTTTCATAGAATTTTAGTCCGCCAATAATTTTATATGGTATATTTTCTCTTCTTAGAATATCTTCTATAGCTCTTGATTGTGAGTTCATCCTATATAATACTGCAAAATCAGAATATTTATAATATTCTTCTCGTTTTAAGTGTTCAATTTGATTTACTATATACATAGCCTCATCATATTCTGTATCAGCCTGATAAATTTTAGGTAAATTTCCCTCTTCATTTTCAGTCCATAATTCCTTTTTATATTTTACCTCATTATTTTTTATAACACTGTTTGCTGCTTTTAAAATATTTCCTGTACATCTATAGTTTTGTTCTAGCTTTATTATTTTTGTTCCTTCAAAGTCTTTTTCAAAGTTTAATATATTTGAAATATCTGCTCCTCTGAAAGAATATATTCCTTGATCATTATCTCCTACTACAGTAATATTCTTATTTTTAAAAGCTAACATCTTTATCAAAGTAAATTGTGCTTTATTTGTATCTTGATACTCATCTACTAAAACATATTTAAATTTATCAGAATAATATTCCATTATATCTCTATTATCTAATAATATTTTTATCGTATAATTGATTATATCATCAAAATCTATAGCATTATTTTCTTTTAGCCTTTTTTGATATAATGAATATATTGTGGCTATTTTTTCTTTTCTAAAATCTCCGCCTGCATATGTAGCATATGTCTCTGGAGCTTGCATTTCATTTTTCGCATTACTAATCTCAGATAAAACTGCTCTATCATTAAACATTTTATCATCAATACCTAATTCTTTTATGCAGTTTTTTATTAATGTTCTTTGATCTGAAGTATCAAATATTATAAATGAACTATCAAATCCTATTCTATCAATAAATCTTCTTAGAATTCTAACACATATTGAGTGAAAAGTTCCCATCCAGATATCTGCAGCATCATCACCAATTAAATTTGAAATTCTTTCTTTCATTTCATTTGCAGCTTTATTTGTAAATGTTATTGCTATTATATTCCATGGCTTTATATTTTTCTCACTTATTAGATACGCTATTTTATGTGTTAATACTTTAGTTTTTCCACTTCCTGCTCCAGCTATTACTAGGCATGGACCTTCTGTATTTGTAACTGCTTCATATTGTTTGTTATTTAGACCTTCTAATATATTTTGCATTTATTTCTTCCCTTCTTTTTATCTTTATTATTCAAAATTCTGTTTGTATTTTACTATATGGATTTAAAAAAAGCAAGTAAATTTACTTGCCAAAATATATTTTTTTATTTGTTATTTTATTTTTAATTTTTTTAACAATAATTCTATACATTCGTCTATCTCAGATGCACAACTTCTATATGTTTCAATATCATATCCCCATGGATCTTTTATATCAATTTTGTCATGATATTGTCTATTATACCCCACATATTCTTTCATAGTATATACTTTTTCTTTTAAATTGGGATACATATCCAATACTGCTATCTTATGTGAATTAGTCGCACATAAAATCAAATCCATTTCATTTATTTTTGATTTTCTTATATGAGTCGCTATATGATTACTTAAATCCACATCATATTCATCTTTCATAACTTTTTTAGCTTCCCAAGTTGATACATCTGCTTCTTCAGCATAAACTCCACATGAAAAGACTTTAATATCATCTCTTCCTAAATCTTTTAATTTCTTTTTTAATAGCCAATCCGCCATTGCACTTCTACATATATTTCCTGTACATATAAACATTATATTCATTTAATATTCCTCCTGAATTTCATATCTTTATATTAGTATTATAAATTACTTTTCTTCTTTTATCAACTTTTTATTATATAGTCATAATAAATATACCTATTAAAAATCCTGATATATTTCCTAATGTAGAAGTTTTTCCTGAATATAGTTTGTTAGACTCAGGAATTAATTCTCCTGATACTATATATAACATTGCTCCAGCTGCTAAACTTAGGCAAAGAGAAATAATTTCTTTTGATATGTTTCCTATAATCCCTCCTATTAATGCTCCTATTCCTGTGGTAATCCCAGATAGTAACACATATAAAATTACTTTTCCTTTTTCCATTCCACCATTTTTCATAGGTACAGCCATTGATATTCCTTCTGGTATATCATGAAGACATATTGCTATAGCTAAACTAATCCCTAATTTTATAGATGCTCCAAATCCTGATCCAATTGCTAAACCTTCAGGGAAATTATGTATTGCTAAACCTATTGAAATTATTATCCCTGTTCTTAATAAAGAATTCTTGTTATTATCTACTGCATTGATTGTGAATTTTTTATTTACTAGCATCTCGCAAAATATCATAATAACTACACCTGATATAATTCCAAAAATTACATTTTGAATACCACTTATTTCTAATGCTTCTGGTATTAGATCAAAACAAATTATTGACATCATTAATCCGCGAGGCTACTGATAATATAAAACTCAAAAATTTATTAGAATCTTTTTTTATTACTACTCCTAATATTCCTCCCAAAGTTGTTCCAAATGTCCCAAAAAATAATCCAACTAAAGTTGTTTTTAAAATATCCATAAATCCTCCTAAATTACCTATTATTAATTTATTTGGATTTAATATTTTTATTACTATTTTATCATTTCTTCATATAAAAAGTCTCTAATATTAGAGACTTAACATTTTATATTGTTTTTTCTTCCAAAATATTTCCATCTACATCTTTTAATATTATTCTATTTTCTTCAAGTATTATATAACTATTTTTTGTATTATTTTTAGGTAAAGATATTGAGCCTGGATTTGCATAAATTTTGCCTTCTTTTTCTTTAATGAATCCTGAATGAAAATGTCCATACATCATAATATCAAATTCTTCTTTTGGTAATTTCTCAATATTATATTTATGTCCATGTGTAAAAAATATTTTTCTTCCATTCTCATTTAATACTATATTATTTTCAAACCCAAATTCAGAAATCATTTCATCTACTTCTGCATCACAGTTTCCTTTAACTACTAACAATTTATCTTTTAGTGAATTTAATATTTCTGCCACTTTCATTGGATTATATTCTTTTGTAAGTGGATTTCTTGGTCCATGATAATATAAATCTCCTAGTAAAACGATTTTTTCAGGATTTTCTTTTTCATTAATTTCTAATATTTTCTCTGCATAATAACTTGAACCATGTATATCTGAAACAACTAATATCTTCATACATTTTCCTCCTTTATTTTATAAAAGAGCAGATAAAATCTGCTCCTAGTCTTCTTCACCTTTTAATTTCTCTGCTCTATCTGCTGCTATTAAATTGTCTATCATTTCATCTATATCTCCATTTAAAAAATTCTCCATTTGATATATACTCATACCAATTCTATGATCTGTTATTCTACCTTGTGGATAGTTGTATGTTCTAATTTTTTCACTTCTATCTCCAGATCCTACTTGAGATTTTCTAGCATTTGCAACAGCACTATCTTGTTTTTCTTTTTCTATTTCATATAATTTTGTTCTAAGCATTTTCATTGCATTATCTTTATTTTGGAATTGTGATCTCTCTGTCTGACATTCTACTACGATTCCTGTTGGTTCGTGAATCAATCTTACTGCAGATGATGTTTTATTTATATGTTGTCCTCCTGCACCAGATGCTCTGAAAACTTCCATTTTTATATCTGAAGGGTTAATTTCAATCTCTACATCCTCTACCACTGGTAAAACTGCAACAGTAGCTGTTGATGTATGAATTCTTCCACTACTTTCTGTATCTGGAACTCTTTGTACTCTATGAACTCCACTTTCGAATTTCAATCTACTATATACACCTTTTCCTGTAACCATAAATGATATTTCTTTATATCCACCTAGTCCTGTTTCATTTTCATTTAGTACTTCTAATTTCCAATGTTTTTTCTCTGCATACATTGAATACATTCTAAATAGTGTTCCTGCAAAAAGAGCTGCTTCTTCTCCTCCAGCTCCTGCCCTTATTTCACAAATAATATTTTTGTCGTCATCTGGATCTTTAGGGATTAATAAAAATTTAAGTTCTTCTTCTAACCCTGGTAATTTCTCTTTAGAACTATAATATTCTTCTTCTGCAAGTTCTTTCATATCCGGATCTTTTAATAGTTCTTCCGCTTCTTCCATTGCTTGTTTTACTTTTTTGTATTCTCTAAATTTTAGTACAATTTCTTCAATACTTGCATGTTCTTTCATTAATTTTTGCCATTCTGTATGATTATTAATAACTTCTGGATCAGAAATCATTTTTGTTAATTCATCATACCTTTTTTCAACTGCTTCAAGTTTTTCAAACATAATTTTTCTCCTTCTTTCTAATGCTTTTGTTATTATACTATATTTCTAACCATTTTACAAGTTTATATATATATATGTATGAGTTTTTATGAAAGAAATGTGATAATGTCTTAAGTAAAGAAATGAGAAAATGTCCCAACT
>CAMFER010000002.1 GCA_945949485.1 uncultured Clostridium sp.
TGAAAATGAACCCTCCTTATTAAACTTTTTTGTCTAATAATTTGGGTTCACTTCAAACATCTATCTTTCTTATATTTATCTATGCTTCTACTTTTGGGTAAACACTTACTTGTTTTTTGTCTTTACCTTTTCTTTCAAATTTAACATTTCCATCTACTAATGCATATAGTGTATCATCACTACCTTTACCAACATTAATACCAGGATGTATCTTTGTTCCTCTTTGTCTAACTAGGATATTTCCAGCTAAAACAAATTGACCGTCAGCTCTTTTGACACCAAGTCTTTTTGATTCACTCTCTCTACCGTTATGGCTGCTACCTTGACCTTTTTTATGTGCCATGCTTTCTCAACTCCTTTCGGTTTCATATTTATATCTTCTCTTTTAATTATCAAACTTATATTTAAGCTTCTTTGCTATCTGCAGCTTTTGTTGTTTTCTTTGCTGTAGCTGTTTTAATAGCTGTAATTTCTACTTTTGTATATGGTTGTCTATGACCTTGTTTTCTTCTATAGTTCTTTTTAGCTTTCATTTTGAAAACAATGATCTTTTTAGCTTTACCATGTGAAACTACTTTTCCTTCTACTTTAATACCTTTAACATAAGGGTTTCCAACTTGTACTTTTCCTTCTTCAGATACTAATATTACTTTATCAAAAGTAACTTTTTTACCTTCTTCAGCATCTAATTTTTCGAAAAATACAACATCACCTTCTGCTACTTTGTATTGTTTTCCACAACTTTCAATTATTGCGTACATCTTAAAATGCACCTCCCTTATTCGTATACTCGCTAATCCTTAAAAAAGGTAATTAACATAAGTTAATATTTAGGAACCTTGACTAAGCGGATTACAGTTAAATATTTTAACATATAAAGGGGTTTTTGTCAATTATTTTGCCAATATTTTTCAAATTCTGTCTTTTCCAATGGTTTTGAAAAATAATATCCTTGTATTAGGTCAACATTTAGATCTGTAATTTCTTTAACTTGTTCTTCTGTTTCCACACCTTCTGCTACTGTTTTTAAATTTAATTTTTTTGATATAAGCATTATTGTTTCTAATATATCTTTTTGATTTATGAATGATTTATCTATCTTTAGAACATCTACTGGCATATTTTGTAACATACTTAATGAAGAATATCCTGTTCCAAAATCATCAATAGAAATTCTAAATCCCGCTTCTTTTATTTTTTTCATAACTCCTAACATATCAAAATTTTCATCTACTGTAGCACTTTCTGTAATTTCCAATTCAATCTCATTAGGTTCTATTCCATATTTCTTAGCAATTTTGCAATATTCCTCTACAAACATCTCCTCCATAAGATGTTCTTTTGATACATTAATAGATACTGTTATTTTTTTATCATATTTTCTTTTCCAATCACTTATATCTTTACATACACTTTCATATATATATTTATCTAGTTTTATAATAAATTTATTTTTCTCAAATATAGGTATAAAGCTAGCTGGTGATATAACTTCACCATTTCTAATCCATCTAACTAAAGCTTCAGAATCTGTTACTTTTCCTGTTTTTGTGCTAACTTTTGGTTGATAATATATTTGAAATTCTTCTTGTTCTATACCTTCTTCCATTATTGATTCTATGTCATGTTCTTTAATCAATTCTTCTTCTAATTTTTCATTAAAAATATAATATTTCTGATTATATTTTCCTTTTGTCTTACTATGAGCAATTAGTGTCTTATCCAAAGCCTCATAAATATTATCACCTTTTTCTAATATATACACACCTATAGAAATTATTATTTTATATTTAATTCCCTCAATCTCTATATTTTCTAGATCTTTTTCTATATTTTCTATTACACTTATTATAGATTTTTTTAATTTTATTCCTTTGTTTTCTTTATATAATATTGCAAACATGTCATTTGAAAGTCTTGCTACTAAGTATTTTCTTCCAAATCTATTATTTAATTTATCAGCTATTATTTCTAATAATCTGTCACCAGTTTCTCGTCCATTTTTTTTATTAAATGATTTAAACTTATCAATATCTAAAGTTAATGTTGCAAAATTTTTCTCCCTATCTTTTATTTCTTCTGTTCCATTTTCTATAAAATAATTCTTATTTCCTATCTTTGTTAATCTATCTATATATGCTAAATTGTATAATTTTTCTTTTTTTCTCTTATTTGATACTACAATGTAAGTTGCAATAATTAACGCTATTGTATCTATTACAATAGAGATTATAAAAGTTAGTTTCAAACTAGTGTTGTACTCTTCTGCAATAATACTAGCTGGAGCTATTATTACTAAATACCAGTCATTCACATTTAAATATTTATATGCAATATAATAATTTTTTTCTTCAACCTTATAAATATCTTGTCCATTTTGTTTGATAGAAATATTTGCTTTCATTTCTTCTAACTTATCTTTGCTTTCTTTATCTTCTAATTTATTAATTATCTCTATAAGGTTATAGTTATTTTCTTTTCTCTGTGAATTAGCAATTATTTCTCCATTAGAATTTATTATATATTCATATCCTCTTCCATCATATACTGCTTCTGCAAAAATATTTTCATATTTAGAAGTCTCTACTACTAACATTATTACTACTTCTTCAGTTTCTATTTCAATTTTCTTTGAATATATATTTATTTCCTCTTGGTCTACCTTACTTTTTCTACTTTGTGAAACTTTAATATCGTCACTAGAAAAAAATTCTTCTATATCATCTGACAAAGCAACTGTTTCACCATCACTAGTTATTGTAGTTCCGTTTTTGTGCATAATAGCCAATCTAGAAAATTCTTCATATGCTATATTATCTTCATATATTCTAAAAATATCTTTTTCTGTCGTTTTTTTATCTATTTGATCTATGATATTTTCTAACATTCTCTTATGTTGTTCTATTTGATTTTCTATTTTTGCTGCATCTTGTTTTGCTAATTCTCCTAAGTTCATCAAAGTATTTTCATCTGTTATTTTTTGTAAATAAGATAAATACATTACTGATAGTGTTACCATAACAGTAACTATCAATAATATTATGACTATCGGAATTTTATAATTTTGATTTTTTTTCATTCTAAAATTTCCTTTTCTTTTATATTATATATTCATCGTCTATCTCTTTTTTGTCCTCTTTTACATTATACTTTTCTAAAGCTTTATAAAAACGTAACACTAAGTCATCTACATTTTTTTCGTCATAATCTCTGTTATAGTTTTTTTCCACAACATCTATAATTCTGTCATAAAGAACTGTATCTAAAGATTCTTCCCCCAACATTGTTAAAAATCTATGTTCTCTTATTGTTTTTATTTTATTTGATACTTCTAAATATTTTCTTGCCTTTTCTTTTGAAGCTTCACTATCATCTAATCTCATAGCTAAAATATTAATATATGCAATGAAATCTTTTAATTTTGTCTCTTCATATCTTTTCATACTAATCAATTCCTTTTGTTGTATTACGATATATTTTTATTATCATAATATTTTTTTATTCTCTCTATTGCTTCTTTAGTATTTTCCTTAGTTCCAAATGCTGTAAGTCTAAAATATCCTTCTCCACTTGGTCCAAATCCAACTCCTGGAGTTCCTACTACTCCCACGTTGTCTAAAAGTTCATCAAAAAAATCCCAAGATTTCTTTCCTTCTGGTATTTTCAACCATACATATGGAGCATTTTCTCCTCCATATACTTTAAATCCTATATTTTCAAACTCTTCTTTTAACATTTTAGCATTTTTCATATAGTATCCAATATTTTCTTTTATTTCTTTTTTTCCTTCTTCAGTAAATGCTGCTTCTGCACCTCTTTGTGTTATATATGATACTCCATTTGTTTTAGTGCTTTGCCTTCTTGCCCAAATTTCATTTATTGAAACTTTTTCGTTTTTACTTGTTACACCATATAATTCTTTTGGCACTATAGTATAACCACATCTAACTCCCGTAAATCCTGCTGTTTTAGAAAAACTTTTAAATTCCACACAGCATTTTTTAGCTCCTTCTATTTCATATATACTATGTGGAATATCTTGTGTTGTAATAAAGCCTTCATAAGCAGCATCATAGAATATGATACTATTATTTTCATTTGCATAATCAATCCATTTTTTTAATTGTTGTTTATTTAAAACAGTACCTGTAGGATTATTTGGAAAACAAAAATATATAAAATCCACTTTTTCTTTTGGAAGCTCTGGTTCAAAGTTATTTTCTTCTATTATAGGCATATAATATACACCTTCATATTTACCATCTTCATTAATTTTTCCAGTTCTTCCAGATATTACATTTACATCCAAATATTCTGGATATATTGGATCTGTTATTGCTACTTTATTATTTTCTGAAAATAACTCAGAAAAATTCCCTATATCTGCAGCTATTCCATCTGATATGAATATTTCATCTAGTTCAAATTTAATATTTCTTCTTTCATATTCCTCTTTTATCTTTTCTTTAAGGAAATTATACCCCAACTCTGGTCCATATCCTCTAAATAACTCATTATCTCCCATTTCATTTACTGCTTTCATCATTGCTTCAACTATAGTTTTTGGAATTGGTCTTGTAATATCTCCTATACCTAGCTTTATTATTTTCTTACCTGGATTTTTCTTTTCATACTCTTTTACTTTGTCTGCAATAGTTACAAACAAGTAATTATTTTCTAATTTTAAAAAATTTTCATTTATATTACTCATAATCAAATTACCTCCATTCAAATTTTCCTTCAAACACCTCAACGGCCGGTCCAGTCATAAAAACTTCTAAATCTTCTTTTATTTCTATTTCTAAATTTCCACCTAATAATTCAACTTCAACCTTTTCTTTTGTGTATCCCTTCAAATATGAAGCGACTGCTGAAGCACATGCCCCTGTTCCACATGCTAATGTTTCTCCTGTTCCTCTTTCCCATACTCTCATTTTTATTTTATTTTCATTTTCTATCTTTATAAACTCAACATTTGTCCTTTCAGGAAAAATCTCTATACTGTTTTCTACTTTTTTTCCAATATTTTCAACAGTTTCTTTATCTATATTATCAACAAAAGTAATAGCATGTGGATTTCCCATAGAAACCACTATATACTCTCTATTATCTATAATAGTAGATAGATATTTTTTATTTTCTTTAGCTTTTTCTTTATTAATCGGTATTTCTTCTGCCTTTAAATTAGCCTTTCCCATATTTACAGTTATTTTTTCTACTTTATCATTTTTTATTTGAAATTTCAATTTTTTTATTCCAGCCAAAGTTTCTACATTTATTTCTTTCTTTTTTGCAATCCCATGGTCATAACAATATTTTCCTACACATCTTATTCCATTTCCACACATGTTACTTTTAGTTCCGTCTGCATTATACATTTGCATTTTAACATCTGCTATTTCACTTGGTAATATAAATATTACACCATCAGAACCTATTCCAAAATTTCTGTTACTTACTTTTTTTACAAATTCTTCTACATTATCTATATTTATATTATTATTTATACAATCTATATAGATATAATCATTTCCTAATCCTTGCATTTTTGTAAAATAAATAATCATAAAACCTCTCCTTTTCCTAAATTTTATCTTTTATCTCTTGTATAGCAATTTTCCTACTGCTTATTTTATTCTTTTCTTCTAATGTTAATTCTGCTAACGTTTTTCCATTATCTAATTCAAAAATTTCATCAAACCCAAATCCATTATCTCCTCTTGGATTTTCAGAGATTTTTCCAATAATTTCTCCTTTGCCAACTACTATTTTTCCATTATTATAATATGTAACTACACATACAAATCTTGCTTTTCTCTCTTCTCCTTGTAAATTTTTCATTTTTTCTATAATTTCTAAATTTCTTTTTCTTCTAGTTGTTTCATCACCTATAAATCTAGCTGTATAAACTCCTGGCCAATTATCTAATTTATCTATACATAATCCACTATCATCAGCAATACATGGTATTTTAGTTTTTTCATAGATTACTTTGGCTTTTTTAAGTGAATTTTCTTCAAAAGTTTTCCCATCTTCTTCTACTTCTATATTAACATTAAGATCTTTTAATGTTAATAATTCATATTTATCTAATATTTCTTTTATTTCTTTTACTTTCCCATAATTATTAGTTGCTATTAATATCTTTTCCATATTTCTTCCTCGTATTATATTTAGCTTCTTTTATTTTATATTATTTTTTATATTTATATTTTATTTTTTTCTTTCCATATATTAGCACAATTTTGTATTTTTCTCAACTTTTAAAAACTTTAAAAACATTTAAAAACTTTTTTCTAAAAAATATAAAAATCTATTGACAAATTCAATAGATAATATTATAATAAGCATTGTCGTAAAGATAACCAGTTCAAATATGCATGCAGATGTGGCGGAACTGGTAGACGCACAGGACTTAAAATCCTGCGGTTGAATAAACCGTGCCGGTTCGATTCCGGCCATCTGCACCAACGACGTATCTGTTCGAACTTTTTATAGAACAGAGAGATACAAAAATCAATCAGAAATGGTTGATTTTTTCTTTTGCAAAAAATCATCCTAAATCTATATAGAAGGGATGGTGTTTGAAGTGAAGATAATTAAGCAAGAACTAGAATTTGAGGAATGTCTAAAACAGCGATTGGAATTTATATGTGAGTTTTCTAAAGTTACTCCTACCTTTATCAATGGTAGTATTAGGAAACTAGAGAAAACTAATCTTACATATATTGAGCCACATAGAGTGATTATCAAAAATGTTACTTTTTTAGTTTTTAATTATTCAAATGATGTATATATCTCTAACTTGACTAAAAAGATTAAATTATCAGAGTTAGAAGAATATTTGAAAAACATATAAATGTAATATAGGTTTAAAATAGATATGTCACAAATACATTGAAAATAAAATATTGAAATAAAAATATTAATATGATATATTGTTATAGAATGATATTTATAATTTAAAAATGGGAGGTGATAATATTGAAAAAATTTGACATATTTAGAATAATAACAATAGGTCTAATGCTAATAGCAATAAGTGGTCTATTCTTGCCATATGAAAAATCAATAGGAAATCATAGAACAAAACTACAATCAAATCCTGATTCAATGTATATGCAAGAAGTTAAAATAACTAATAAAGATGCTATTGATATTTCAATAATTGAAAATTTAAAAGTGTATAGTTATGGTATGAATGATAATTCTGGAGATTCGTGGATGAAAGGTGAATGCATTATTAATTTTGTTATTACGATAACTATGATTGTATCAATTGTATTGATTATATTATTTGTTTTATTAAAAAAGGATGTAGTTGTGGTTATATTTAACATCTTATTAGCATTGAGTTCATTTGCAATGAATTTTGATATAGTTAATCGTGGTGTCATTCCTTCAAATAAATATACATATGGCATTTCATATTATTTATATGGCATTATTGCAGTTGCTATTTTAATTTGTTCAATTGTTTCAATTGTTCAAAAAAAGAAATTAAAAAACAAAACAATATATAAAGGAGTTTTATAATGGAGAACGAAGAAAAAAAAATAGAAAATACTAAAATAGGAAAAACTGAAAAAAAGAGTACCCTTAAATATTTGATTGCGGGATTAGTTTCAATTATAATTATTTTGATTGTTATTGTAAGCATATTATTATTTAATGGTAAAAATAATGATAATAAAAATAGCACAACAATTGAAAATAATGCTTCAAATATTTCTGTAAAAGGCTCAAGTTATGAAGAATTAATAAAAAATGCTGAAGAAGATGAAAAGAAAGTTGTTGCAATTTTAGAGTCAGAATTTGAAAATTTAAAAAAAGAAACTGATACCTATGACAAATATGTAACTAATAAAGATAAAGTAAAGCTTTTTTATGATAAGATTGTAACTGAAACAGATAATTTCGGAATTAGACTTCGTGAATATAGCTTAAAATATGCTGAGTTAATAATGCAAGAAAATATTTCATCAGACGATAAATATAATAAATTAGATGATATATATGATGAATTTTATGAAAATATTGGAGATGACATATATGATGACATATACGATGGTATATTGGATGATTTATATGACTATTATTATGATGGAATATTCGATGATGCATATGATACAGTTCCTTATGCGGACTTGTCATCTACTAGATCAAATGAATATAAATGGTGCTCAAATGCACGTTCTGATGTATATAAATCTATTTCAAATTCTCGTTCTGATATTTATAAATTTTGCTCAAATATGGGGTCAAAACTTTATCAAGGAAAAGAAGATAAAGCATTAGAAGAAATCGAGGAGTTTAGACAAGATATTGAAAAGATAAAAAATGGGATTTCTAGTGAAAACAACATTGAACAGTCTATGGAAAATAAACAAGAAAATACAAATGCGACTTCAAATTCAGAAGAATTAAATACAGATTTTAAGAATGCGATGGATAGTTATGAAAAATATATTGATGAATATATTGCTTTTATGAAAAAATATTCTGAAAATCCAACTGATACATCTTTATTAACTCAATATTCATCTATGCTTACAAAATACCAACAAGCTGTAAAAGATTTTGAAAATTGGAATACAAAAAATTTAAATAAGGCAGAACAAAAGTATTATGTTGAAGTTCAAACAAGAGTAACAAAGAAATTGGCTGATGCATCAATAGATATGCAATAATTAAATGAATTATGAAATTTTATTTGACTTTTTCATATAATCTATGTATAATAAAAATAGGAAATGACAAACCACAAACGTGGTTTTGCCGAATAGATATAAAACTCACATCTAAATCGCCAAATTGACAGATGTGAGTTTTTTATTTATGTAGTTGCTTATCAACCCAGTTCTTGTAAAGAACTGCAGTTAAGGCAACGTTTAATGTTAAAGATAACATAAATGATATTATAAAAAATAGTATTACTTTAACCATAAACATCACCACCTCTCCTACGATGATTCGTATAATTGGTGGCAAAACCACATCTGCTTATTATCATTTCCTATGTGAACTAGTATAGCATAATATTTATAGCAAAGCAATAGAAAAAGAACGAATGTTTGTAAAAGTTTTTTAGAAAAATACTTGATTTTTATAAAATAATTTGATAATCTATATATAAATTGATTGATATTTGTATCAATCGTTATGAGAGCTAACGAGTTGTAAATATCTACGTCGTTGGCACCAAAAAGCTGAAATTAATTAAAATTTCAGCTTTTTATTTTTATTTAAACTTATTTCAAAACATTGATATGAAATCATTCCATTTTTTGTTATTTAATCTGTTATCAATTTTGCCTTTATTCATTATTTAATTATTTTTGATTTATTATTACTTGATAATTACTTCTTTTTCTAATGATTAGTTGCTTGTTAAATTTATAAGTTACTAAAATTTAATTCTATGTTATATTAGGATTATTAGCATTTTCCACTATTTGTTGTAATACTGGGCAACTTCCAGTTAACTTTAATTTTATTCCTTCATTATTAGTAGCATCTACTAAACAATTATGATAATCTATATTATTATAAAATTCTTCACCTAATTGTTTTCCTGTAACGTTTGCATTAATTTCTAATACACCTTGTAAATCACTGCATCCTTTGAATGTAGCTACTAATACTATTACACTATTAGGTATTGTTGGTACTTTTGTTAAAGAACTACATCCTTTAAACATATTACTTATATTTCTTATACTATTGGGTATATTAACAGTATTTATTAGGTTTGAACATCCGGCAAATGTTCCATACATATTCGTTACTCCATATGGAATTGAAGACATATCTATTAAGTTTTTGCAAGTGTTAAAAGTACCTCTCATATTTATTACTGTGCATGGTATTGTTGGTGCCTCAGATAAATTTGTATTATAAAATAGATAGTTTATGTTTGTTACTGCAATAAAATCACTATCTTCTGATGGTTTTATATATTGCGGAATAGCTCCCTGTATTTTTCCGTTTACTAAATTATCATTACTATCCCCTGAAGTTGCTACATAATTTTCAATAAATACATCTTTATCATTTAGACCATAAGTACCATCCTCTAATAATGTATATTCCCATAAATCCATATCAACTGGTTGCCCATCTATCCCTATTTCTATTACCTCTTCGTTTCTTGCTTCATCTTGTGAATCTGGTACTACATATTTAGTATTAAAATCTATGTTTAAATTTTCTATATTTCCCATATCATCAAGCTTATACTCTTTTTTCTCGTCTAGTAATAGTATATGTCTCGTTCCATCTGTATCTTCATATACTACTGATTTTACTCCGTCTTTTACAAGAGCACTACCTAAATTTTCAGTAGTCAATCCTTGATATCCATATTCCCCTATTTGTGCTTCTGATATTGCTAAATTTATTTTTTCTATATCTTCTGCTTCATCTGTTTGATTTCTCTCATTTTCTGATTTAGTTAAAATTCCATTTTCACCTGTTAGCATTGCTATTGTTACTCCAGCTAATATTAATAAAACAATTATTGTAATAACTTGTGCAATAAGAGTAATACCTTTTTTTGTTATACTTTATTTCTTCTTTTAGTTTTTTTCATGATTAAATAATTTCTTTCATTTTTTCTTTTGATTTTCTGGAATTATATTATCATAACAATAAAATGTTTACAATCATTATACCTAAAAGAATATATTTATACTTTTTATATAAAATAAGTTTATAAATGCAAATAAGTTATTAGTCAAAAAACATAAAACATATAATTTTTCTACAAAGTAATATATCATTTTTATAAATTTTTTTGCATAAAAAAAGCATATGGAATTTTCCATACACTAATTTTAATCATTTGTTCCTGTACTATCAAATGGAATAAATTTATTAACAATACTTTCTTGTTTAACATCCTCTGCTCTAAACATCATGAATGATGTATTTATTTTATTATCTACTAACTCTTCTACTTCTTCTTGAGTCGCATGTTCTGCTAATACTAATTCACTTACTAAAATTTGTTTTGCATTATTTAGCATTTTCTTTTCTCCTGTAGATAATCTTTTTTCTTTTTGTTTAAAGCTTAAGTTTCTTACTACATCTGCTATTTCATAGATGTCTCCACTTTTCATTTTTTCCATATTGTCTCTATATCTTTTATTCCAGTTTTTGTCCATTGCTGTTTCATCTTTTTCTAGTACTTCTATAACTTTTTCTGCTGAACTTTTGTCTATTATATTTCTTACGCCAACTGATTCTGCTTTTGCTGTTGGTACCATAACCTTAACCTCTCCTGGCATTTTTAATATATAATATGATTGTTTCTCCCCCAATATATCTTTTTCTTCTATTGCATCTATTACTCCAGCCCCGTGCATTGGGTAAACTATTTTGTCTCCTACATTAAACATGTAAGTCAACTCCTTTCAGCATTTTTAATATTTTAACATCAAGAAAATATAATAAAGTTATGTAAATATTATTTTGTATTTATATAACTTTATTGGATTTTTTAACCATATTTATTATACATCAAAAAAAGGTAAAAGTCAAAGCCTTTACCTTCTATTTTTTATGTATATTTACCTTCTTTTCCGCTTGTTTCTAAGAATAAAAAAATATTAATTTTTTTTTAATATTTTTTTATGTATAAATCAATGGTCAGTTTTTTACTTATCTTCCTGTTGATCCAAAACCACCCATTCTTTCGCCTTCTGCTACATCATCATCTGTTATTAAGTATTTTTGGAATATTGCTTGTCCTATAGCTTCTCCTTTTTTTACCACAACATCTTCATCTTTTATGTTATAAAAAGCAAACATAATATGTCCATCATTATCTGGGTTTCCATAATAATCTTTATCTACTACACCCACACTATTTGCTAAAATCAATCCTTTTTTCTTTGGATTAGAACTTCTATTATATAGCATTAAAACTTCATCATCTGCCATATATGCTTTTATTCCAGTCTTTACTAATGTTGGATTCATTCCTTTTTTAAAGCTTGGTATAACTGTATCTTCTGCTGCTTCCACATCATATCCTGCTGAATATTTTGTTTTTCTGATTGGTAAGTTTATTCCTTTATCTTCAAAACCTTTTGCAATTTCAAACCCTCTAATTTTCTCCATTTTTTTATCCTCACTTTTCTATATATTTTCTAGCATATTTTTTCACATATTTATTTAATTGTCAATATTAGTAACATATATTTTTCGACAAAAATATAATAATAATAGAATACTTATATCGAGGTAAATTATATGAAAAATTCTATGGAAATAACTCTTAGTGAATTGCCTTTAAATTCACTAGGATATATTAGTAAAATAAATTGTAATGAAAATATAAAAAGAAGATTACTTGATTTAGGATTAATTGAAAATTCAAAAATCATTCCTGTCCTAGTTAGTCCATTTGGAAATTCTAAAGCTTATGATATTAGAGGAACTCTAATATCTCTTAGAAATGATGAATCTAATAATATTATTGTTAAATATTATTTTTAATCACCTTCCCTCTTTATAGTTCATAAGATATTATTAATAAATTCTTGGGAGGTTATTATGGGTCTTTCTAACTCATCTACTGGAAAAAATGTAATAGAAAAGGATTATAAAGATATTAAAAATGAAAATGGATATACAATAGCTCTTGCCGGAAATCCAAACGTCCGGCAAGTCTACTATTTTTAACTGTCTTACTCGGGATGCATCAACATACTGGAAACTGGCCTGGCAAAACTGTTAGTAATGCAACAGGTACTTTTAAATATACCAATAAAGATTTTATGATTGTTGATATTCCTGGTACATATTCTCTAATGTCTGATTCTGAGGAAGAAGAAATCGCAAGAAATTATATTTGCTTTGGTAACCCTGATGCTACTGTGGTTGTTGTTGACGCTACTTCTCTAGAAAGAAATTTAAATCTTCTTTTTCAGATCATGGAAATAACTGATAATGTAATATTATGTGTTAACTTATTAGATGAAGCCAAAAAGAAAAAAATAAACATAGATTTAAAATTGCTCTCAAAAGAATTAGGAATTCCTGTAATTGGTACAATAGCAAGAAAGAAAAAAACACTAGATACATTAAAAAAAGAAATCTATACTTTGTGCTCTAATTCAAAAAAATCATTTACTAATTTTGAAATCAACTATGATAAAATTATAGAATCTGCAATTAATAAAATTCAAACATATTTACTAAATAAATATTCTTTATCAGAAAAACTTTCTAGATGGATTTCAATCAAGTTGATTGATGGAGAAAAAACAATTTTAAAAGATATAGAAAAAAATTTTTCTATCAATATTTTTGATGATATCTTTTTAAAAAATATTTTAAATAGCATAAAGAAAGAGTTTGATGAAAATGATGTTCAAGATAGCGAAATAAAAGATATTTTAATTTCTAGAATTATAAAAAAATCCGAAGAAATTTCAAAAAAAGTAGTTAATTGTGAAAATCAAGATTATAGTAAAAAAGATATTAAAATAGATAAGATTCTAACATCTAAATTACTAGGCTTTCCCATCATGTTCCTTTTTTTAGGAATAATATTTTGGCTTACTATAGTAGGAGCTAATTATCCTTCCGAATTTCTATTTTCTATATTCGGTTGGCTTCAAAACAAATTACTTATATTTGCAAGCTATATTAATTGCCCTTCTTGGCTATCTGATATGTTAATATTAGGTGTTTATCAAACTCTTACTTGGATAATTTCTGTAATGTTACCACCAATGGCTATATTCTTTCCATTATTCACTTTTTTAGAGGATTTGGGATATCTTCCTCGAATAGCTTTTAATATGGATGGATTATTTAGGAAATGTTGTTGCTCTGGAAAGCAGATGATTACAATGTGCATGGGGTTTGGTTGCAATAGTGCAGGAGTCGTTGGGTGTAGAATAATAAATTCTCCTCGAGAAAGATTAATTGCAATTTTAACAAATAATTTAGTTCCTTGTAATCGGTAGATTCCCTTTTCTAATATCTATTGCTACAATCTTTATTGCTGGTACATACAGTGGATTTTTTTCTTCTATATTATCAACACTTACTGTAATGCTAGTTATCTTTCTTGGAATATTTATGACTTTAATAGTATCTAAAATCCTTTCTAAAACTATTTTAAAAGGATTAACTTCTTCTTTTATATTAGAACTACCACCATATAGAAAACCACAATTTGGAAAAATATTTATAAGATCCATATTGGATAGAACTGTCTTTGTTCTTGGAAGAGCTATCGCAGTTGCAGCTCCAGCTGGTCTTGTTATTTGGCTATTTGCAAATATAGGAATAAATGGTGAAAGTATATTAAGTATTGTTGCAAATTTTCTTAATCCTTTTGCTAAACTTATGGGATTAGACGGATATATTTTAACAGCATTTATTTTTGGAATTCCGGCAAATGAAATAGTATTACCTTTAATACTTATGTGCTATTTAAAAAATACTAGTTTAGTTAATCTAGAAGATACTTTTGCTATTGGTAATATATTAATTCAAAACGGTTGGACTATTTTAACAGCTATAAATACTATGATATTTACTTGCTTGCATTTTCCATGTACTACAACTTTATTAACAATAAAAAAAGAAACTGGAAGTTGGAAATGGGTTGCAATTAGTTTCATAATCCCTACTGTTTTAGGTATAATTACTTGTATGTTTACTACTCTTTTATATAACATCATTATTTAAAATTTATAAAATAAAAAGACATTTGGAACTTATCTGCTCTAAATGTCTTCTAAATGTCTTTTATTTAATATTATAAATTACCTTTTTCAATATCTTCTACAAATTTATCTCTTATCTCAGTTGGTAATAAAAGCAAAGTTTTAACATCTTCTTTGTTTATTATTTCTGGAATAAATTTTCCACTATCTATATATTTAGGATCATTATTGTACTCTGGTCCATCACCTGTTCCAAATTCTCCGCCTACATATTTGCATAAAAAGAAATATTCTTTTTGATTGAATTTTTCAGAATTCATTTCATAAAGTTTTTTTACAACTTCCACATCTATTCCAAATTCTTCTTTTATTTCTCTTATAACACCTTGTTCTAATGTTTCATTTTCTTCTAGTCCACCACCTGGAAAAGTGTAATACTCTTGATAATCTTTTCTTTTTATAACGCCAACTCTATGCATAAGAGCAAAGCCATCTTCCATGGGTATAATACCTGCAACTCTTATTCTTCCCATTTTAGTACCTCCTAAAATATTTATCTTGTTATTTCATCATCATCAAAATCAGGTCTCACATAATCACTTAGATATTGTAATTTTCTTTCTTTTTCTCCTTCTTTTAAATTCTTTTGAGTTTCCTCTTTAAATTTTCCTTTATCCCCTTCATAAATATAATAAAGATTTCCATTATCTCTTCTTATTTCGTAAATCACACTATCTTCTCTTTGTCCGTTATCATTATTTTTCTTAACATCATATCTTTTTAATATATTTTTCTTTTTTTCATTTTCTGTTAATAAAGAATTATACAACCTGTCATAAAATTTACATATTTCATATATTCCTATCTTTTCATTTACGTTGTTATTAAAATGTTTGAACATAAAATCTATTTTTAATCTTGCAATCACATCTTCTTTATTCTCTTTTTTATTTAAATCATCATAATCATCTATATATCTTTTCCAGTTTTCTTCATTTTGCATCTCTTTTTTTAGCATTTTAATAGCATCATCCATGTATATACCATTTAGAGAATATCCAAATTTTTTATCCATTTCTTCTATACTTTTTTCATCTATTTTGTCACATTTTATATCTTCTAGATCTTCTCTTATTTCTGGATATCCTTTAAATTGTCTTTCTAATAATTCTTCATCTGGTGTAAAATATACTGTTCTCATTCCTTTTTGTATTCTATATATATCTCTATATAAGTCCATGTAATAATTCTTATCTCCAGATCTAACAAGAGACGCAACATGATTTTCTTCTTCTTCCCTATATCCTAACATTCTCGCATCTAATTTTTCTTTTTTTACCTCATCTGGTATAGAATTCACAGTTTCTATAAAAACATCTATAATTTGTTTACATACTGTTTTTACTTTTTCTTCTTGATGATCTTCAGTAAAATCCAATTCTTCTTCATATATATCTTTAGTAAATCTTGAATCAGACACATAAAAATAATCTCTATTATATGAAAAAATATTTCCTAGTTCTAAATATATATATCTTAATATCTCCTCATTGCTTTTTAAATCTTTAGGTATTTTATTAATAATTTCTTTTATATTAATTTTCATCTATATTAACATTCTCCTTTCCTAATATTTCTTCAAATATCTCTTTTATATCATCAGTAAAATATATTTGTCCACAAGATTTATTTTCTTCTCCTACTTTGATTTGAACATTCATATTATTTCTATCACCACTAAAATATCTTAAAGCTCCTCTTAGTTTATTTTTTTCTTCCTCATTTGCATTAGTTATATTTAATGTTAAGATTTTTTGTTTTTGTTCTCCAAAGTCTTTTATCTCATTTGCAATTATAGTTGTTGTATCATCTTCTCTTATGCTTAATCTTCCCTCTACCATTACTATATTCTCTTCTACTAAACTTTTCCCTGCTTTGTAATATGCGTTTTCAAAACAAATTATTTCAGCAACTCCATATAAATCCTCTATGCTTATAAATGCCATTATTTTATTATTCTTTGTGTATTTTTTCTTTATTGATGTTATTATTCCAGCATAAATTACTCTTTGTCCATCCTTAAAATTTATTTTATTATCACCGAGCTTGTTTTAATAATTCCATATTATCTTGATTTGCATTACTAGACATTTTTTCATCAATTTGCCTCATATCCATAGTATTAATAGTTGTTTTCCTTAAGATTTCATCTTTTAATTTTTCCAAAGGATGGCCTGATATATATATACCAAGCATTTCTTTCTCTAAATGAAGTAAATCTTTTTTAGGCATCTCTTCATGTTCTTCAAACTTGTATTTTATTTCATTTAATTTCTCTTGCTCACTTTCATTTCCCAAATCAAACATTGAAACTTGACCTTGAAAGCCTTTTTTCTTTCCACTTTGAATTGTATCTATAATATTTTCAAAAGAAGCTAACAACGTACTTCTTGTTTGAGGAAAATTATCAAAAGCTCCAGCCTTTATTAAACTCTCTATACACTTTTTATTTACCGCTTCTTCTGCAATTCTCTCACAAAAATCTATAAAACCTTTATATTCACCATTTTTATTTCTTTCTTCTACAATCTTTTCTACAGGCACAGTTCCAACATTTTTTATACTACCAAGACCAAATCTGATTGCTGAATTTATAGCCTTTCCTTGTTCATCAACATTTTCTGTAGTAAATTTTGTACTACTTTTATTAATATCAGGTTTTAATATCTTTATTCCAAGATTTTTACATTCATCTATATATTGTGGTATCTTATCTAAGTTTCCTAAAAAACTATTTAATGTAGCTGCCATAAATTCTGCTGGATAATATGCTTTTAAATATGCTGTCCTATATGCTACTACTGCATAACATGCTGCATGTGATTTATTAAATGCATATTTTGCAAACTCTGCCATTTCATCAAATATTTTATTTGCAGACTCTGCATCTATTCCATTTCTCACACAGCCAGGAACAATTATATTTCCATTTTCATCAACTTGACCATTTATGAATACTTCCCTTTCCTTAGCCATAACATCAAGTTTTTTCTTTCCCATAGCTCTTCTAACTAAATCAGCTCTTCCTAAAGAATATCCTGCTAAATCACGAACTATTTGCATTACTTGTTCTTGATATACCATACATCCATAAGTTACATTTAATATTGGTTCTAATCTTGGGTGAGTATATTCATTATGCCCTGGATTTTGTTTTCCTTTAATATATCTTGGTATTTGGTCCATAGGGCCTGGACGATATAGAGAAACACCTGCTATCAAATCTTCTAAACAGTCTGGTTTTAATTCTTTCATAAAAGATGTCATTCCTTGAGACTCGAACTGGAATATTCCTGATGATTTTCCTTCTTGCCATAATTTATATACTTTAGGGTCTGCCATTTCTTTGTCAAATTCAACATCTATTCCTCTATTTTTCTTAACCAAATCTATAGTATCTTGAATAACTGTCAAAGTTCTTAATCCTAAGAAATCCATCTTTAACAGTCCTAACTCTTCTAAAGTTGTCATTATGTATTGTGTAGAAATTTGATTATCACGAACATATAAAGGTACATATGTATCAACTGGATCTTTTGTAATAACTATACCACAAGCATGTGTTGAAGCCTGCCTTGGCATACCTTCAAGTCCCATAGCTATATCTAAAACTTTTTTTACATTTTCATCTTTTTTATATAAGTCATCTAGCTCTTTATTTTGTTCTAAAGCCTTCTTTATTGTAATATGAAGTTCATTTGGTATCATTTTAGCTAAAGCATCTGCTTCTGAATATGGTACATCTAAAACTCTTGAAACATCACGAATTACCATTCTAGCAGACATCGTTCCAAAAGTTATAATCTGTGAAACATGATCATGACCATATTTTCTTGAAACATAATCAATAACATCTTGTCTATGCTCATAACAAAAATCGACATCAAAGTCAGGCATACTTATTCTTTCAGGATTTAAAAATCTTTCGAAAAGTAATCCATATTTCATTGGGTCAATATCTGTAATTTCAATAGCATAAGCAATAATAGAACCAGCTCCAGAACCTCTTCCTGGTCCAACTGGAATATTATGGGTTTTAGCATAATGGATAAAATCCCAAACTATAAGAAAATAATCCACATAGCCCATCTTTTTGATAATACCTATTTCATACTCAGCTCTATCTAAAATTTCTTGACTTGGATTTTCACCATATCTTTTCTTTATTCCATCATCACATAATTTCTTAAAATAATCAAAATGTGTTGGAAATTCTTCAGGTACATCATAATTTGGAAGTATAGTATGTCCAAACTCAAACTCAACATTACATTTATCAGCAATCTTAACAGTATTTTCAATCGCATCTGGAAAAGCTTTAAAATATTCAATCATTTCTTCTGGTGATTTTACATATAACTCATCAGTTTCAAATCTCATTCGATCTACATCACTCATTCTCTTTCCAGTTTGAATACAAAGAAGAACTTCATGATTATATGCATCTTCTTTTTTCAAATAATGAGCATCATTTGTAGCTGCAAGAGGAATATCTAGTTTTCTTGCAAGCTTTACTAATCTTTGATTTGCTAAAACTTGTTCTCTGATTCCGTTATTTTGAATCTCGATATAATAATCCTCACCAAAAATATCTTTATGCCATTTTGCAATTCTTTCTGTTTCCTCCTCATTTCCGTTTAAAAGAGCTTGATTAACAGAACCAGCTAAACATCCGCTCAAACAAATTAATCCTTCATGATATTTTTCTAGAATTTCTAAATCAATACGAGGTTTATAATAATATCCATCTAAAAATCCTAAAGAAACTAATTTACTAAGATTCTTATATCCTTGATTGTTTTTAGCAAGTAAAATCAAATGATAATATTTATTATCAATATTTGGTTCTTTATCAAACCTACTTCTAGGAGCTACATACACCTCACAACCTATAATAGGTTTTACCCCCTCACTTTTACAAGCTTTATAAAAATCAATAGCACCATACATAACCCCATGGTCAGTTATAGCTATTGCATCCATACCTAACTCTTTCGCTCTTTTGGGTAAATCCTTAATTCTATTAGCACCATCTAGCAAACTAAATTCACTATGTATATGTAAATGCACAAAATTAGACATCCTTTTCCTCCTTTTGGGACAGGTCCCTTTGAGACATTTTGTCCACTTTGGGACACATCTATTAATAATTCTCTTACTTATAGTGTTTTGATTATATCATTATTTTTCTTTAATTTCTATTGTTTTATTTAATTTTTTCTTATATAATATTTTTAAAATAAAAAGAGAGGAGCTTTTTTATGGATAATGAATTAGATGTCCAAAATAAGATTTTTGGAAAAACATTTTTCTGGATGTTTTTAGGCCTTTTAGGTTCTGCAATTATTGCATGGTATACATATTCATCTGGACTATTTATTGATATCGTCCTAGGAGATTATTTTTCTTTACTTCTAATTTTAGAAGTAGTTGTAGTACTGCTTTTCAGTTTTCTATTTAGAAAATTATCACCAACCGTAGTTCGGAATACTATATTTTGTATATGCAATGCTAAATGGTGTTACTTTATCAGTTATATTTGCAGTATTTGAATTAACATCAATAATTACTTTATTTATAGTATCTGCATTAATATATGCAGTATTGGCTTTGATAGGATATAAGACAAGTGCTAACTTAAGTTCATGGTCACCATATATAACTGTATTTTTAATTGCAGGAATCTTACTTAGTGTAGTTAATTTATTTATTGGAAATTCTTTATTAGACATTATCTTAGATTGGTTTATTTTAATCTTGTTTATGGGAATTACTATTTATGATATTAATAAAATTAAATTCCTTCAAGAAGAGCCTAATATAAATCAAGAAAAAATCCATATATATTGTGCTATGCAACTTTATTTAGATTTTATAAATATTTTCTTAAGAATCCTTTCTATATTTGGAAAGAGGAGAAGTTAAAAGTAAGCAGGTTTAGAATAGCTAAACCTGCTTTAATTATGCCTCTATCCACACAGATAAAGATTTTTCTTTTACTTTAAAATTTCCGAATCCTTCATTATCTATTATTACTTCTTCAGTACATTTTTCCATACTGTCTATAAACTTCTCTCCTGCATATTTTTCTCCAATATACATTCTTTTTTCATTATCCCCTTTATTTGAAATTACAACAGCTAATCCTGATTTCAAATGTTCTTCATCTCCTTCAAAAGTCCATCCTATGCAATTAGGGTTATCAAAATAATCATGAAGATTCCCATATGCTTTTTCTTTTCTTAAATCTAATAGTGTTTTTAATTCTTTCACAGAACCTATATTATTATTTGATATCCCGTAAAAATCTCCATAAAACACACATGGATAACCTGTATCTCGTAATAGTATTAAAGCATAAGCAGATGGTTTAAACCATTCTTTCACAAAACTTTCTAAACTTTGTCCTGGCTGTGTATCATGATTATCAACAAATGTCACTGCTTTACTTGAATTCTCTTTTACTAAAGTATGTTCAAATATTTTACTTAAATCATAATTTTCGTCATTTGATGCATTAAATAAGTTGTAATGTAACGGAACATCAAAAAGTGATATTTCTCCTTCTGTCTCTGTGATATATCTATGTAATTTTGACACATCTCCACTCCAATATTCTCCAACTGTAAATAATTCATCTTCTGTTTCTTTTCTTAAAGTTCTAATCCATTCTCTATAAAAGTCTGCATTTATATGTTTTACTGCATCTAATCTAAATCCATTAACTTTAGTTGTTTCTAAATACCATTTTCCCCAATTTGTGCATTCTTCCACAACTTCAGGATTTTTAAAATCAATATCTGCTCCCATTAAATAATCGTAATTTCCAAATTCTTCATCAACAGCTTCACTCCAATTTTTGTCTTTAAATTTAAAAATTGCATGTTCTTTTGTTTTATCATTATAGTCTATACCATCAAAATGAGTCCAATTCCATTCAAAATCAGAATATTTATGCTTTCTTCCTGGAAAAGTAAATTTAGTTGCAACTCTTACTATTTCTTGATTTGATATATCTTGGTTGTGATTTTCCCAATCTACTTTGGTAGCCGGTATTGTCTGTAACATATCTGCTCCCATTTTGTGATTTAAAACTATATCTGCATATGCTTCTATTCCATTTTGATTTAAAACTTGTATACAATTCAAATATTCTTCTTTAGAACCATATTTGGTTTTAATTGTTCCTTTTTGGTCAAACTCTCCTAAATCATATACATCATAAACTCCATATCCAACTTCATCTTTACCGCCCATTCCTTTATATGCTGGCGGAAGCCATAAAGCTGTTATTCCTAGATCTGCAAGTTTTGGTGCCTCCTCTGCTACTTTATTCCATAAATTTTGATTGCACTGCATATACCATTCAAAATATTGCATTATTATTCCATTTATTTTCTTCATATTTTTTCTCCATTATCTAATAAACTTCACTTAGATTATATCATATTTATATATGATTTGACATTTTTTTCACTTTTAATTATAATTATTTTTTGAAAGGAAGCGATAAATTTGAAATATACATATGAAAGAAAAATAAATTATTACGAAACAGACAAAATGGGTGTTGTTCATCACTCAAACTATATTAGATTTTTAGAGGAAGCTAGATGTTACTGGCTAGAAAGTTTAGGTATGCCATTTGCTTCTTTTGAAGAAAATGATGTAACTATTCCTGTTTTAGAAGTTAATTGTACTTATAAGCATCATGTAACTTTCGGTGACACTTTATTAATTAATGTTATTGTTAAAGAATATTCTGGTGTCAGAATGACTGTATCTTATGAAGTTTTGAATAAAGAAACTAACCAACCCGTTATTTTTGCTGAAACAAAACATTGTTTTACAAATAGAAATTTAAAACCTATTAATCTAAAAAAATATATACCTGAATATGATGAGAAATTTAGAAAACTTAAAGCAGAGAATTAATCTCTGTTTTTTTATATACTTTTTCTTTCTATAATATAAAAATCCTTAAAAACACTTTATTTTACTTTAAAAATATGATAAAATACAGTAAATTTTAAAAGTATTTGTCAAAAGATGAAATGGAGGAAATTAAAATGGAATTCAATAAATGTAGTAGATGTGGGAGTTTTTATGTATCTGACGGGAATGTTTGCCCTAAATGTAGTGCAAAAGATGGTTTTGAATTTTCAACATTTATTTCTTATGTAGAAGAAAATGGGTTTCAAAATTCTTTAGATACAATTTCTAATGAAACAGGAATATCTATAAAAAATCTTAATCGTTTTGTTAAATATAATGAATTTAAAGGATATAAAAAAGCTTTTAATGAAGGAATACAAAATATTGATAACAACAATAATCAAGGATTTAATGGGATTACTTTTAATTAATATTTATTTAAGGAAGGACGTAATATTTTATGGAAAATGTATTTGATATTTTAGAAGAAAGAGGATATATTGAACAATTAACTCATCCTAAAGAAATAAAAGAATTATTTGGAAAAGAATCTGTACCATTTTATATTGGTATAGATCCTACAGCTGATAGTTTGCATGTTGGACACTTTGTTTCTTTAATGGTTGCAAGTCATATGCAAAAACATGGTCATAAACCAATTATCTTAGTTGGTGGTGGTACTGCAACAATCGGTGATCCATCTCGGAAAAACTGATATGAGAAAAATGCTAACAAGAGAAGAAATTAATCATAATGTTGATTGTTTGAAAAAACAAATAGAAAAATTTGTTAGCTTTGAAGGTGATAATGCTGCAATAATTGTAAATAATGCTGATTGGTTATTAGATTTAAAATTTGTTGATTTTGTTAGAGAAATTGGTAGTCTATTTTCAGTTAACAAAATGCTTGCTGCTGAATGTTATAAACAAAGATTAGAAACAGGTTTAACCTTCTTTGAAATGAGTTATATGTTAATGCAATCATATGATTTTTGGTACTTATATAATAAATATGGTTGTAAATTAGAAATGGGTGGAAATGACCAATGGTCTAACATCATTGGTGGTGTTGAACTTATTAGAAAAATTGGAAAAGATGATTCTTTTGGGTTAACATTTAAGCTTCTAACTACAAAAGAAGGTAAAAAAATGGGTAAAACAGAAAAAGGAGCTCTATGGCTTGATCCTAACAAAACATCTCCTTATGAATTCTATCAATATTGGAGAAATATTGAAGATGAAAGTGTTGGAACTGTTTTAAAAATGCTTACTTTCTTACCTGTTGAAGAAATAAATAGATTAGCAATTTTAAAAGATGAAAAAATAAATGAAGCCAAAAAAATAGCTGCTTTTGAAATAACTAAATTAATTCATGGTGAAGAAGAAGCAAAAAAAGCTGAAGAAGCTTCAAACGCTTTGTTCAGTGGTAAAGGTAACTTAGATAATATGCCTACAACAAAATTAGAAGATAAGAATATTAGTATATTGGATGCTATGATTAAAGTTGGAATTGCTCCTTCAAAAGGACAAGCTAGAACTTTAATTAATCAAGGTGGTGTTTCTTTAAATGATGAAAAAATAAGTGATACCAATTATGTTCTTTCAGATGACGACTTTAAAGATGGATATGCTATCTTGAAAAAAGGCAAAAAAGTTTTTCATAAATTAACTTATTAAACCAAAAAAAGAAAGATTTGATATATGATATTAAATCTTTCTTTTTCTTTATTGTTATAAATTTATTTTTCTCTAATAAGATTGATTGCTTCTGGAATTTTCTTAATTGTATCAGATGCTATCATTGATATATCATTTTTATCTTTTTGAGCTAACTCACCAGCCATTCCAGCTAGATATGCTCCTCCTGCTATTGTTTTAACATTTATTTCATTATATCCTAATAATCCTGATAATATTCCTGATAATACATCACCACTTCCAGCTGTGGCCATGCCAGGACAACCTCTATCAACAATATATCCCCTTTCTCCATCTGTTACTATTGTTTTATTTCCTTTTAAAAGTAACACTATTCCATATTTTTTAGCAAACTCTTTTGCATAAGTTTCAGGAGATTTTTTTATTTCATCCATAGGAATACTACTTAATCTTTCAAATTCTTTCAAATGAGGAGTAAGTACAATCTTGCACTTTGTTTTATTTAAAATTGATTTATCTAATTTAGCTAATATATTTAACCCATCTGCATCAATTAAAACTTTAATCTCATAATTTTCTAAAATATATTCTAGAATCTTTCCGTTCTCTTTTCCTTCTCCCCATCCCATTCCTATAGCTAATACTTTTAATTTTGACAAAGCTTTATCAATTTGTTCTTTATCAAATTTCATAAATCCATATTTGTCAGATTCTATTGGAAATAGTGTTTGTTCTAATAAATATGGTGCTATATAATCTACTATTTTATCAGGCACAATCACTCTTACTACTCCGACATCCGCTCACAAGACTTGATAAACTTAAGTTTGCAAGTTTTATCGCACCTGAATAATTAATACATCCTCCCAATATTCCTACATAACCAAAATCACCTTTATTACAATCTTCTTTTCTTATTTTTACTAAATCTTTTATATCTTCTTTATTTAATAAATTCATATTTCATCGCCTCTTTAGTTAGATTATATATATTTTTTTTAAAATAGTCAATGATACAAAAAGACCTAAAATTCTACAAAATAAGTGCAAAAAATTGATACAAAACGTTCCTGGAATTATCTGTTTCTTTCTACTATCTCTACTATATCTGCTATATATTCTCCGTATAATTGGGATATTTAGTGTAACTATTTTTTGCATAAAAAATATTAATATTGCAGTAATTATTGTAACTCCTATTCCGATACCTATTCCTCTTGATATTCCTGCTAATAAGTTTCTTTTTATTATTTCTCTTTTATTTCCTAGTATATATGTCAATTCTATTAAATTTCCTTCCAGTAATATTTTACTTAATTTATCTGTTAGAATTTCATTTATTTTTATTAATTTATTAACTTTTTTACTTTTTATTATCATAAAAAATCCACCTATGTTTATGGTGGATTTTTTAGTTGATTTTTATTCATTTATATTCTAATCTATTATAAGCTATTCATTTATATTTTGATTTGTTTGATTTTCTAGTATTTCATTGTTTGTATTTATATCTATAATATCTGTCTCATTTGTATTTTGTTTTTCTAATTCTTCTTTCTTCTTATCTTCTTCCTCTTTCACTGTCTCTAATGAAGTAATTAAATCTTGCAATTTTTTAATATCCTTACCCATCATTTCCCAATCATTATTTTGATTTGATTCAGTTAAGTTTTTATTTGCTTTTATTATAGCTTCTATTAATCCATCTAAGTCTTCTGTATTTTCTACTTCAATATTTATTGCATATTTTGAAAGTAAATTTTCTAATGCAAATTGTAAATCATTTCCTATTGCAACTTTACTTCCTGAAGCTACTATCACTTTTTTTAGAACTGGTATATCTGATTCATTTAACATTGTTTGATATATTGGTTCCACATAAAGTAATGTATTATTAATTGGAACTATTATCATTTGTTTTGTTAATTTAGTTCCCGTTGTATTCTTTAATACTTCAAGTTCTGCTGATATTGCTTCATCTTCTTCTATTTGTTTATCTAATTGCATTGGTCCAACTATATTACTATCTGCAGAGAATTTGTATAATTCTAATTTGTTTACCCCATTTTCTGTAGTACCCACTAAATATGATATTAAACTTTGCTTTTCATATTGAGTATACATTTGTACTAAACCAAATTCTTCTCCATCCTCTGTTTTTAACATTGTATAATATGGTTCCATATATGTTCCTGTAGATTTTGTTGAACTTGTTGTATTATATTTTGCAATATCCCATAAGTCATCTGCTCTATATAACACATCTGGTTTTACATTATGATATGCTTTTAATACTCCTGCTTGTACATTATATAAGAATTGTGGATATACAAAATGTTCTGATATATCTTCTGGTATCGTTTCATCTTTATCCATAAATAATTCTGGATATATCTTTTCATATGCCATAATTATTGGGTCATTTCTATCTGTTATATAATATGATACTGTTCCATCATATGCATCTATTAATACTTTCACAGAATTTCTTATATAGTTTATGTTCTCTTTTATATTGTCATGTTCTATACTTGTATATTGAGAATATGGATAACAATTAGATACTGTGTATCCATCTATAACCCATACAATTCTTCCATCATCTGTTACAACAGTATATGGTTCTCCATCATATATTAAATATGGTAAAGATTTTTTAGCTCTAGAAATTATTTCCCTATTTATTAATATTTTACTGTCATCTGTCATTTCTCCTGAAAAGGCTAAATTTATATCTCCTTTTGTTATTCCTAGAATCAACCTATCTAAGAAATTTAATTCAAGTCCTGCTTGTCCATCATATGTTGATGTTTGATCAATTCCATTTTCGTCAGTGTAATCATATTCTTGTTTATTTTTAGCATTTGTTGCAACTGTTTCCTTTGTCTCTAATCCGAAGTATATGCGTGGTTCTTCAATATTTATTTTTTCATCTTGTCCTGAGGCTTCTTTTTGTATGTATTTAATATTTCCATCTTCACTTGTCTGAGTAGCATCAACTACAACTTCTCCCATTCCGTGAGTATATTCATATGTTTTATTATTATATGTTCTTCCTGAACTTGTTATTTCTCTTGGAGCTAGATAAACTAACTTATCTGTTCCATTAATTTCATATTTAGAAAGATTAGCACTTCTATATGAATAATAACCTGTACCTGTTTGTTTATCCGATAATGTTGTTAAAACTACATCTTGTGTTACAATAGGAATATTATTTATTACATTTTTAGCTTCATTTACTTCTTCTGTTGTAATTGTTCCTGAATTATCTAAGTTTGTTTCATCTATATTGATATTATATGCATTTTTCGTGTTTCTTATATTTTCTGAAATGAATTCTTTTTCCTTATCTAATTCGTTTGAACTTACAAATATTAAGTCAAATGCCATCATGGCAATAAACAATACAACTAAATATGCTGGTATAACTGCTAAATTTTTTAACACTTTACTTGTATTTTCCTCTTTTACAGCTTTTAACGCTCTATATACAAATATTACAATTACAAATGCAAAAATTACATATCCCCATAATTGAATTGTACTTTCTGTCAATCCTGCTCCTACAACCTCTAATTCATTATTAACTGTTAATATTTTTCCAAACATTATACTTTGAACATTTAATACTGTAATTAAAACAATTCCAATTGCTATCATAAATATATTTCTTAGGAGCTTTTTCATGAATAAGCTTTGCTTTAGCATTTTTCCATCAATACCATCGAAATATCTATTAAATATTATTACATAGTACAATGCCATATATAATGTTAAACCTACAAATAAGAAAATAAAATACGTAACTATTGCTTCTAATAATGGTTTTATAAATACATAATATGATATATCTAATCTAAATATTGGATCTTGCATTCCAAATGAAGTACTATTTATTGCAAGCATTATTTTTTGCATAAATACTGCTGATATTATAATACTAACTATAGCTGATATCACTAAAGCTAACGATTTGTTTAGAAGTTTAGGAACTTCTTTTTTCTCTTTTTCAAAAAATGGCTTTATTCCTTTTTTTATTCCTCTATTTGTAAAATAAATTATAATATATAGGAACACAAAATTAACTGCCATTATTGTATATTTGTACATTAAGTTTGTATAAAATACGCTTGTATATTTTTCCCCTAATTCTAAATATTCTAAATAATTCCCCCTTAGTTGAACATAACTTACTGCCGCAAAAATTATTAAAAATAATATTACTAAAATCATTCTAAGCTTATAATTCTTTTTAGTTGGCTTTATTGTATCTTTAGTATTAGCTGTGTCCATAATTGTTTCTTGTTTTTTATTTTGTTCTTCCACTTTTTTACCTCCTATATTCATATATATTCTATATGATTGCCTTTACAAAGTCTTCTGAATTAAATATTTCCATGTCGTCAATTTGCTCTCCAACACCTATGAATTTCACAGGTATTTTATTTTCTTCTACAATTCCTATAACTACTCCGCCTTTTGCTGTTCCATCTAATTTTGTAAGCACTAACCCTGTTATATCTGTCTCTTCTTTGAATGCTTTAACTTGAGATATTGCATTTTGACCTGTAGTTCCATCAATTACTAATAGGACTTCTCTATCAGCCTCTGACATTTCTTTATTTATTACTTTTTGTATTTTGTTTAATTCATCCATTAAATATTTTTTGTTATGTAATCTTCCTGCTGTATCAACAATTAATATATCTGCATTTTTTTCTCTTGTTATCTTTATTGCATCATATACAACAGATGCTGGGTCTACGCCCTCTTCCCTTTTTACTATATCGGCACCTGCTCGATTTGCCCATATCTCTAATTGTTCTACTGCTGCTGCTCTGAAAGTATCTGCTGCTGCAACAACAACTTTTTTTCCATCTTTTGCTAATCTATTTGCTATTTTTCCTATAGATGTTGTTTTTCCTACTCCATTTACTCCAACAACTAAAATCACTGATGGCTTTGTGTTTAGATGTAGATTTATATCTGTTACATCTAATATTTTTTTCATTTCTTCTCTTAATGCTCTTTTTACTTCTTCTTCATCTTTTATTTTTTCTTTTTTCATTCTGTCTCTTAAACTATTAATTATCTTTACAGATGTATCTAATCCTATATCTGACATTATTAATATTTCTTCTAATTCTTCTAAGAAATCTTCATCAACCGTTCTGAAATTTTTAAATACATTATTTATTTTTTCATCAAAAGAATCTTTTGTTTTGTTTAATCCACTTTTTAACTTTTCAAAAAAGCCCATATCTTTTTCCTTTCATATTTTAATTTGCATATACATTTTAACATATTTTCCCTAAAAGGTATACATATATTTGTAATTTTTTTCTATTTATTAGCTATTTCGTAGATTTTTTATATCTCATATATGTATTATTTTTTTATCTTTTATATTAATTTGCTTTTGTATAAAAAAACAGCTTATTAAATTAATATTTAATAAGCTATTTTTATGGAGCAGGTAGTGGGAATCGAACCCACGTCATCAGCTTGGAAGGCTGAGGTTCTACCATTGAACTACACCTGCATATTTTCTCCTGACAGTTATAAATTATAAATGTTTTTGTCTATTTTGTCAATACTTATTTTAAATTTTTTATAGTTTTTTGTATCCTTTATTATTCTATGCTTAAAAACTTTTTTGGTGCCAACAGGCAGAATCGAACTGCCGACCTACGGGTTACGAATCCGTTGCTCTACCAACTGAGCTATATTGGCATATATATGGTACGATATTTTTATTGTATCATATATTTTTATTTTTTTCTATTTTATTTTAAAATTTCTTCCGGCATATTTTCATATAGTGGGATTATAAAATTCAAATTAGTATCAACTGTATCTGAAGATTCATAAATTGACTTCATATTTTTTGCTTCTGATTCAGGTGCTAGCAAATTTTGCATATATTGGTTTGAATATAGCTCTTCATCATCACCTTTAACAATATCAAATTTTTGTAAATATAAAGTATTTTGTCCTTTATTTATATAATCTTCTTTTACATATTCAATTCCACCAATTATTGCTTTTTCAAGTGAATTCCAACCTTGATTGTATGCATATTCTGCAGCATTTTCTAATATTTCTTCACTAGAATTTCCTACTGCATTTATGTTAAATGGATTATATATAACTGTTCCTTTATACTCATATCCTTTTGATAATCTTGTTCCTTTTCTTCCTTGCTCTTGTATCAATCTTGAAGCAACAAAATATGGATCTATATTAGCATTTTTTCCCGCTTCTATCAAAGCTTCTATTACGCTATCACTTTCTAAGAAAGTATCTTCAACTATTTCTTTAACTCCCTCTTCTGTCTGAGCACCTTCAACATAATTCAGCTCTTTAAATTGGAATATATTTTCTTCATTTAAAAGATTCCTTGGATCCATCTTTGTTTTTATTGCTTCATCTGAAGCACATAACCATGTACCATTATCAAATCTTTTATCTTTATCAATTTCACATCTCCAAGAATCTGGATATTCATCTGAATCAGGTATTAAATTTGATGGATATTTTGTATTATCTTTATGTCCTTCATTTTCTATTACATCTTCCCAATCTAATTTTGTGTAAAATAAAGTAAAAGTCCAATTGGGATGTTCTTCTTTTAAATCATCTAACAATTCTTTATATCCAACATATTTACTTTCGTTTAAATTATCTCCCGTATACTCAACATATTTTTGTTTTTTACTCTCTAGAACAAGTAGATATATAATAACAGATATAATTAAAATTAGTAATATTGCTATAAATAAAAATTTTAATTTCTTGTTATTATAATTAAATCTTGGCTTTTTTATATAGTTATTTGTTATAAATTTAATATCATATTCTTTCATCATATTCGAATTATATCATAGCATCTTTATCATTTTCAATTAATTTTTTATTTATTTTCTTTTTTCATATATCTTTCTTTTATATTTATTGCATTACATATATATTTGCTATATAATTAGAAAAAAATCAAGGAGGACTGTATGAAAAAATTTAATATAAAAAATATTAAAAATAAATCTTACTTATATTATTTAATAATTCTAATAGTCGCTTTAATAATGTGTGCTCCGTTATTTCAAGAAGGAATTCATGCAGGTCATGATGGAGATTTTCATATTTCTAGAACTATTGGAACAATTGAAGAACTTCAAAATGGTAATTCACCATTTATTGTTTCCAGATTTTCTAACAATCTAGGCTTTGGATGGAATCTATTTTACCCACCTATTAATACTGCATTAAATGTAATATTTGCATTCTTAACAGGTGATGTAGTTATTGCAATTAAAGTATTTATTTTCTTTACCTTTGCAGTTTCTGGAATTTCAATGTTTACAATGGTTAAAAAAATCTTTAAAAGTAATACCGCAGCTTTAATTTCAAGTATAATCTATATGATAGCACCATATAGATTATTAAACGCTTATACAAGATTAGCTGTTGGAGAAATGACATCATTTATGTTTATACCAATTATCTTTAATGGCGTATATGAAATCTTAAAAGGAAATACAAGAAAATCATATTTATTTACTTTAGGTGCTATTGGTCTTATACTTTCTCACAATATAAGTACAATGCTAGTTTGTATTTTAGGATTTTTCTATGTACTAATTAATATAAAGAAATTAAAAGATAAAAAAATATTAAAAGCATTTATAATTTCAACTATTATTATAGTATTATCAGTTATTTTCTTTGAAATACCTTTATTACAACAACAAAATGGTTGTGATTATGAAGTATTCCGTTATGGGAAAATGTATAGTACAGAGTCAGTTCCAGGTCATGCCCTAATTCCTTTACAATTAATACTAAGACATGTAGAAAGCGGCGCAGATACATCTATGTATTTCTGTTTGGGAATTCCTATTTTAATTGGTCTAATATTAACTTTCTTTATAAAAAAAGAAAAGAAAGATAACAAAAATTACTGGTTTTTCTTCATATCTGGAATAATTGCAACTATAATGTCAACTGTAATCTTCCCTTGGAAATACATGCCTAGTGTTCTATTAATGATACAATTCCCATGGAGAATGCTTGAAATAGTGGTATTTTGCTTTGCTATTATATCAGGAATAAATTATAGTTTATTCATAAATAAGATATATTATTTATTAAAAGAAAAATTTAATAACATTACTAATAAAGTATTAATTTATTTTCCTTTATCAATGAAAATATTATTTATAATTTTATTTATAATCCTATCTTTAATATATAGTTTCTCATTTATTACTGATTTGGATTATGAGTATAAAAATAATGACTTTTATCGTCAAGAAGAAATAATTGACCCAGTTGGTGAAGTAAGTAGATATTCTTCATTCTTAGAATATTGGCCTCAAAAAGCTGTTAGAAACCTTGAATATATATCAAATAGAGATCAAAAAGTATTAATACTTTCAGGTACCGCCACAATTGAAAATGAAAATAAAGAAAAAGGAAAACTAGATTTTGATATTTCTAATGTAGGAAACGATGTTAAATTGGAATTACCATATCTATTCTACACAGGTTATGCAGTTACATATACTCCTGAAAATAGTAAATTTTCTATGAAGTTAGAAGTAGTTGAATCTGATAAAGGATTAGTACAAGTTAATTTAACAGGAAATGAAAAAGGTCATATTCATGTAGAATATCAACCTACTAAATCACATATAATTTGTATGATAATTTCATTTACTACATTGACTGTATATATAATTTATTTAATCTTTTCATATATATTTAATAAATGTAATAAAAAATTATTAGATGGTAAATAAACAAAAGTAAAAAGAGATAATAAGTTAATTTATTATCTCTTTCTTTTATCTATATTTTAATACATTCCATCCATTCCTGCTGGCATACCTTCATTATGTCCACAACTACATCCTTTATTTTCTGGAACATCTGTAACTAAACTTTCTGTTGTTAATACCATGGAAGCTATTGATGCTGCATTTTGTAATGCACTTCTTGTAACTTTAGTTGGATCTACAATTCCTGCTTTTTTCATGTCAACATATCTTTCTTCTTTAGCATCAAATCCCACTCCAACTGTTTCGTGTTTTACTTTTTCAACAATTACTGCTGGTTCTAATCCTGCATTTACTGCTATTTGTTTTGCTGGTTCTTCTAATGCTTTTAATACTATTTTTGCTCCTAATTTTTCCCCATCTTTTAGTGTTTCTGTTAATTTTTCTACTTTAGGTATTACATTTATTAAAGCTGTTCCACCACCTGCAACAATACCTTCTTCAACTGCTGCTTTTGTTGCAGATAGAGCATCTTCTATTCTTAATTTTTTATCTTTCATTTCTACTTCTGTTGCTGCTCCAACTCCTATTACTGCTACCCCACCAGCAATTTTTGCTAATCTTTCTTGTAATCCTTCTTTATCGTAGTCACTCTTTGTTTCATTTATTTGTGCTTTTATTTGAGCAACTCTGTCAGCTATTTGTTGTTTGTCTCCTGCACCATCTACAATAATCGTATTTTCTTTTTGAACTTTTACTTGTTTAGCTCTTCCTAATTGTTCTATTGTTGTATCTTTTAATTCTAATCCTAAATCAGATGTAATAACTTCAGCACCTGTTAATGTTGCAATATCTTGAAGCATTGCTTTTCTTTTATCTCCAAATCCAGGAGCTTTAACTGCTACTACATTTAAAACACCTCTTAATTTGTTTAATATTAAAGTTGATAGTGCTTCACTTTCCATATCATCACAAACTATTAATAATTTTCCTGACTCTTGCATTAAAGCTTCTAATAGTGGTAATATTTCTTGAATATTACTTATTTTTTTATCTGTTAATAATATGTATGGATTATCTAACACTGCTTCCATTTTTTCTGTATCTGTTGTCATATATGGTGATAAATATCCTTTATCAAATTGCATACCTTCAACAACATTTAATTCTGTATTTGAAGTTTTTGATTCTTCAATTGTAATAACTCCATCTTTTGATACTTTTTCCATTGCTTCTGCAATTAAATTTCCTACTTCTTCATTATTTGCTGAAATACTTGCAACTCTTGCTATATCTTCTTTACCATTAACTGTTGAGCTTATTTCTTTTAATGCTGAAACTGTTTCATTTACAGCTTTGTCCATTCCTCTTTTTATAGCCATTGGATCTGCTCCTGCAGCAACATTTTTTACTCCTTCTTTAATCATGCTTTGAGCTAAAACTGTTGCTGTTGTTGTTCCATCACCTGCAACATCATTAGTTTTTGTAGAAACTTCTTTTACTAAACGAGCTCCCATGTTTTCAAATTTATCTTCTAACTCAATTTCTTTTGCTATTGTAACACCGTCATTTGTTATTAGTGGTGCTCCAAAACTTTTATCTAAAACAACATTCCTTCCTTTTGGTCCAAGTGTTACTTTTACTGTGTCTGCTAATTTATTAACACCTTCTAATAAAGATTTTCTAGCATCTTCCCCAAATTTAATAACTTTTGCCATTTTTTATCCTTCCTTTCAAAATTATTTTTATTTTTTATTATTCAACTATTGCTAATATATCATCTTGTTTTATTATAATGTATTCAACACCTTCATATTTAACTTCTGTACCTGCATATTTGCTAATAATAACATTATCACCTTTTTTCACATCCATAGGTTCTAATTTTCCATCTATTCTTTCTCCAGGTCCTACTTCTATAACTTCTGCTATTTGTGGCTTTTCTTTAGCCGCTTCTGCTAATATTATTCCACTTTTAGTCTTTTCTTCGCCTTCTTTCATTTTTACTAATACTCTGTTTTCTAATGGTTTAATCATAATATATTACCTCCTTTATTTTAGCACTCTTTCTTTGTGTCTGCTAATAATTTATACCCTATTTAATAAAAAGTCAATACTATTTTTTTAATTTTCACATAAAATTCACATTATATTTTATTAACTTATCTCTGCTAATATTCCTTTTCTTTATTTTAGTTGATTTTTCGCCTTTTTGATATTATAATAGTAATATGGAAAAATTAATTGTTAATAAAAAATATAATGGAAAAAAATTAAATACTTTTTTACTTGAAAATATATATGGTCTTAATCAAAATCTATTATATAAAACTCTTCGTAAAAGAGATGTCAAAATTAATGGAAAAAGAATTAATAGTAATGTAAATATTTTTGAAAATGATGAAATATTAATATACTTACCTTCTTCTTTTTCTGAAATTAAATATAATTTGGATATTATATATGAAGATGATAATATTTTAGTAATTAATAAACCATATAATATAGAAGTTACAGGCAATGTTAGTTTAACTAGTATAGTTCATTTGATATATGATTCTGCTAGTTTTAAACCTATGCCTTGTCATCGTTTGGATAGAAATACCACTGGGCTTACTTTGTTTGCTAAAAATCAAGAAGCTTTAGATGTATTATTATATAAATTTAAAAACCATGAAATTGAGAAACATTATTTAGCCTTAGTCTATGGTCATCCAAAAGAAAATAGAAAAACTTCTGAAGCTTTTTTATTCAAAGATACTAAAAAATCTATGGTATATATAAGTGATGAATTTAAAAAAGGATATCAAAAAATTATTACAACTTATTCTGTTATAGAAAAAAGAAATGATAATACCTCTCTTCTAGATGTTGAGATAAAAACTCGGTAGAACTCATCAGATTCGTGCTCATTTAGCATATCTAGGATTTCCTATTATTGGTGATGGAAAGTATGGGAAAAACGAAATTAATAAAAAGTTTGGAAAAAAATATCAAATGCTTCAAAGTTATATTTTAAAATTTAATTTTATTACTGACAGCGGAATATTAAATTATCTAAATGGAAAAGAATTTTCTATTTCTAAACATATTTAAAAAAGAATCACATTTTACAGTGATTCTTTTTTATTCTATAGCCGTCATATTGGAGCGGGTAGCGAGAATCGAACTCGCGCGACCAGGTCGGAAGCATGGCATTCTACCACTAAATTATACCCGCATATTTTGTTGGTGGAGATGAGGAGTCATAGACTTCTTATTTTTTCCCTTCTTTTATTATATCTTTATTTTAAGGCTTTTTCAAGTCTTTTTTTAAAATATATTTTTTATATTTTCCCTTCGTTTTTTATAATTTTTCTTTGGCGTTGCATTAAAAATTGCATTAAAAAAGAAGTCTATGCGACTTCTTTAGATAACTCGATTATATCTTTAAATCTTCTTGTTTGGCTTATGTATTTTAAACTTTCTGAATTAAGTAATAAATAATTATTAAGCAATCTATTATATTCTTTTTCTGTTTTTATGTTTAATTCTTTTATCATTTGTAGAGATTTAATATACATTTCTTCCATATTATCACCTCTACATTTATTTTACTATATTATGTTAAATATGTCGTAAGAAATTTGTCGAAAAGAAAAAGAATTATTAGTAGTTCTATTTATTGTTATTTTTTATTCTATTCTTGCTATAATTATTGTTTTTAGTATACCTTTTTATAGAATTATTATTTTCTAATATTATATTCAAAGCATTTGTTAAGTTATCTTTAAATAAATATTTAACTATTACTCTTACTAAAACAAAAATTTCAGCAATTCCACCTGTTATGAATAAGTTAAATGTAGAATCTGAATATACAAGTACACTACAGCCTTTTAATACAAAAATTGTTATTAATGCTACTAATTGAATTGCTAACATAATAATTAATATTATGGCATATTTTTCTTTTAAGTTTTGATCCCTTTCAATATTATCTGCAAAAAGTTCCAAAATCCTGTCATTCATGTTCCATTTCTTTGAAACTTCATCTATTGGTTTTGTTTCTTCTAAATTCGTGTTATCTACTATTTCATTTGATGGTTTAAACATTTTCATTATAATTTCATATTTGTCTTGTGTTCCTTTTGCAGGCTTATTGTTTTTCATAATAAACCTAATACATCCAATCTTACTGTGATAGCTGAAACAGAAACATTAAATATTTCAGCTAATTCTTTTATTGAATTATTTTCCTTATGCATTTTTTCTAAAAGAGTTCGATTCATAAGAAGTGCCCCTGCAAAATAATCTACTTCTTTTTCTCTTTCTCTTGATTGTTCAATTTCTGCTTCATTATTTGCTGTTCTATACATAGTATCAACATGTATTTCTTCATTTTTCAAAAATTCTTGATGCAAGAAATAATGTCCTAATTCATGTGCTATTGTAAATCTCTGCCTAACTTTTATATCATTTTTATTTATCAATATTTCAAACTTATCTTCATCTTTTTTATATCTAATTGCACCAGAAATTTTTTTCTCTAAATCTCCCTCATATACTTTTATATCATTTGAATTTGCTATTTTTATTACATCAACAGGGATTTTATACATATCGTTATTTAATAATATTTCTGAAGTTAACTCTTCTAATTTTTGATTAATTTTATTCATATAAATCCCCCCTCTATATTATATACATCTTTCATCATAATGTATTATATATTATTATTCTTTAGAAATCAATATGTTTTTAATATGTTTATTTTTTATTGAAATATCAACAAAAATCGGCTCGCGAGGTTGTATTTTAAGCCTCGTTATTTTTTTAGTAATATACTTATATACCTTGATTTACGGCTTTTAGGCACAAAAAAAGAGCTAGACTAGGGATTAACCTAATCTAGCTTTTCTTCTTATATTTTTGTACAATAATCTAAACATACCCATCCACTTGGAGTTAATCCCCAGTTTTCTGATATTTTTGATACTGTAAATACTACATTATTTTTATATCCATTAGCATAATAGTTCCCATTAGCTCTATTTTGACTTCTGGCATTAGCACTAAGTTGTATATATGTCTTTTTGCTGTATTTTGTACTCGGTCCTGTTCTAACACATAAAACACTATTTTTAGATACATTCGTTACTTTGTATTTCCCTGTTCTATATCCAGTTATCGTTGTTCCTGGATAACTAGAACTTAAATAAGAAGAACTTACCCATCCTGAAATAGGACTTGTAATTCTTGACCAACTACCATTTGTTTCTGCTACCGATACTACTGTTCCTTTTCTTAAACTTCCTACTATACTATAATATCCTGCTCCACTTCTAACATTTAAATTCTTACTATTAGTAGAAACATATCGTGTATATGTAGATGTTGTTGTACTTCCATTGTTTTCTTGCACATTGCCATCATGTTTATATGCAAAAAATCCTTTGTAATTTGCATAATTTCTAAAATTATCTATTGAGCAATAAACAGTATTACCATTAACTGTTACTTTTCCTCTTCTAGTTGAAGTATCAAATTTTCCTGCATATAAATATGGATCATATATCTTTAATGTATCTCCATCTATTCCAACTATAACTATAAAATGTCCTCCAGTTGTAAATAGCCCATTACCTACAGAACAGATAACATAGTTGTTATTTCTTACTAGATTCACTGCTGTATCTAAACTAGAACATTCTTGATATCCTATATTAAATTCATCAGCTACTGCTCTAAAAGCTGACCAATATGTACCATTATTTGCACTTCTATAGCCATATTGCACAAATAAATCCCCCATTTCTGGAGGAGTTATTGTTCCTTTTATTGCTGTTACTACCATTGCAGCACTAGTTGGCCCACATCCACTAGTTCCTATTGTTTGAGAACTATTTCCAATAGAACTGTACATATGATTTTTCCATCTACTATCTGTTTGATTATAATATGTTAGGCCTGTGTAATCTCCTAACTCTATGTTCCAAGTATTAGCTCTATCACCTTCATAAGCTATTTCTCCTTGTAACTCAAAACCTTCATCTTCTACTTCTTGTTCAGCTGAAACTTCATCTTCTTGTTCTTTCGTTTGTTCTACTATTTCAGTTGAAGGTAATTCTTCTATTTCTTCTTGAGACATACTATAAGTAGTAATGTAGTCTTTTATTTCATTTACTGCTTCTCCTACTATTTCTTCAGTAGAACTATTTTTATTTGAATTGTAGAAACCTAGTCCACTTAAAATTCCAATTATAATAGCTACAATAATTACAAGTATTTTCTTATTTTTATTCATTTCTTTACTTCTCCTCCTTTTTCTTTAATATTTCTCCTAATTTGCCTAAATCCACTCCTGCTTTTTTTAGGTTTTCCAGTATTGACATTACTTCCATTAAGCAGATATAAATTGTAATTACTTGTGCTACTGCTTGTATTCCAAAAGCATATTCAATCACATAACCAATAAGGATTGCTACAATAAGTAAACACTTATGCAACAATCCTTCTCTCATTACTTTACTATCTACATTCTTATTAATCACAGCTTGTATATAGCCTGTTAAAATATCTAATCCACTAAAAATTAACGGTGTTATTACTTGCCATATAATATTGCTAAATGTTAATGTTTGTAATAATTCTTCCATTATTTTCTCCTTTCTTTAAAATATATTTCATAAACCTTTTTGTATACAATTTAATATTATTTTTATTCCTTATGCTCTTCTTATCCACATATATCCTACTACTTCATATGGTTGAATAACATTTAAAGCTTTTCCATTTCCACCAAAATTATAATTTCCATTTGGGTTATAATCCCCACTCATAATGTATCCATCTGTTGCTCCTCCACTAACACCAGTAGTCGTTTGTACTCTATTTTCTGGCATTTCTTCTTTTGTTAGTTTATGTTTCTTTTCTCCACCTGTCTTTCCTAATTCATTAAAATATTCATCAGAATCATCTTCATCTATACCAATAGCAATTTTCCCTTTAAACCTTTCCCAAGTTCCAAACCCTAATACTAAATTAGGATTTTGGTTAGTTTGTGTTATATAGGTGCTACCTATTGGAAATATAAGTTTTAATAGATTAGTTTTTTCATCTTCTGAGAATGTTCCTGCTGGTCCGGGTTCTCCTTGTTCTCCTTGTTTCCCCGGTTCTCCTTGTGGTCCTGTGTCGCCTTTATCTCCTTTTGGTAAAACTAAGTTTAAAGTTTGATTTGGAGAACTGCCACTAATTGTTGCACTTGCAGTTGTTCCAGAAGTGACAGTTCCTATTTTCAGTGTATTTGCTGGTCCAGCCTCGCCTTGAGGTCCGGTGTCACCTTTCAAACCTTGTTCACCAGTATCGCCTTTCTGCCCTTGTGGTCCTTCTGGTCCTTCTGGACCTACTGGTCCTTGTGGTCCTTGTATGTTTCCAACATTAGTCCAATCAGATGAGTTCTCACTCCATACATACAAATCACCATTTATTAAATAAGCATCTCCTAAATTTCCAGTAGGATGTTCTTGTTTTAGTTCTCCTAAACTATCATATGAACCTAATATATTTACCCCAGTTCCTTGTTCTCCTTTTTCACCTTGAGGTCCGGTATCCCCTTTTGGTCCTTGCTCACCTTGTGGTCCTTGTTCTCCTTGTGGTCCTGTTGCTCCGGTATCCCCTTTGTCGCCTTTAGGTATAGTAAAATTGAATATAGCATTTGTAGTTGTACCAGTATTTGTTACTACTGCTTCAGTTCCAGCTTCTCCTGTTGTAGTTTCTCCAACAGCAATTGTAACACTTCCACCCTTTTCTAGCTCTTCTACTCTTTTTACCGTATTGTCTAATGTATCAGCATTTGTATTTACTGTGTTTTTTATTTCATTCATATTGTCAGCTTTTACTTTTTGATTATCGGGAATGCTTGGGTCGTTTTGAAATACCTCTTTATCTTCAAACGTTATTTTACTTGCCATTTTATCCCCTCCTATATCCTATAACCTTTTTTATATATATATAATTTTTTCTATCTAAATTAATTGTTACTTTTGAATTTAAATAGCCTATTGTATAATAGCCACAATTAGCAGTTACAACTTCTATTTTATTTTTATTAATTACAAATCTTGAAAATGCAATTACATGATTTTCTCCTGAAGCATATTCTAATGTTTCATAAATTGATTTATTATCTGCGTCATCTATTCTAATTGTTTTTTCGGTGTCTGTTCCAACAATTACAATACAAATATAGTCAAAATTTGCTACTGACTCATTTAATGTTACATCACTTGTACTACCTAAAGAATTATCATATAATATCTTTCCAGTTTCTATCGCATTTTCTATATTGTCTTGCATTGCTTCTAATGTTTCTTTTGATATTGCTGGATATGTATCATTATTAAATTCTATCCTTTCCATAGTTAACTCCTTTCATATTTTACTGATAAACTTATTTTTCCATATTTATCTACTGTTTTATATTGTGTATAGTACATTCCTGTATCTTCATAAACTGGTGGTTCTTCTGGATTTGGATATGTTTCTTTATATAATTTAAATTTATAAATCAATAAATTTGCAGTAGGAGATTTTGGAAATAAGTTCTCACTAGGAAATAGCTTTTGACTAGGAAATAAATCTTCTTTTGCATAATTCTGAAATATTTCATTTATTAATACTTCTCCTGTTCCTCCTCTTGATATATTTAAATCTTCTGCTAAATATTCATCTACAAATTTATATGGCAATACCCCAAAACCAATAGAATATAATTTGGGATAAGTATTAAAATAATCCATTCCTTCAATTTCTACTAGTCCTCTTCCAGTTAGATGTATTGGGGCTTTTACTTTTTCCGAGTTGCTCCAAAAATTCATATCGCTACTAATTTTATCTATTCTGCTTATTATTATTGGCTGATTTTCTTGAATTAATATGTTATATTTTGAAACATCTAAATAGGCATACATAACATAATCTTTTTTTTCCTCATCCCAGTTTGCAAATCCTAATTTCATTATTTGTTTTCCTCTAAATTCTTCTAAATACTGGTATTCTGTAACTGGGTTAATATAATAATATTTATTTATTATATTATTTTCTGTTAATATTTCTTTATTTTGGGAAAAATCTGCTTCTAATATTGTGTCATATTTTATTGTATTAGAATTAAAATCAACAGCTTCTTCTCCGTTTGAAAAACTTACTAAACAATATGGCAAATTCTTTTTTTTAAAACTTATAAAACTATCAGCAAATAAGTCTAAATAGCTATCCAGTATTAAATTAGTAAATTTTTTTTCTTCATTTCCTATTTTTATTCCAACTTCTAAATTTTCAATTTTCATTTTTTCTATCCTCTCAAAGCAAAATTTAAAGTATGATTATTCTCTGATTCCGCAAAATTGATTTCATGTATTTCTTTTATCGTCTCTTCTTCTGCATATTCCACTACATATTCTAATTCTGTTTGTGTTGTTTGTTCTTCTTCGTCTAATGAACTTCTAAATAAATCTATATAATTTTCAAAAATATTTGTATTTCTCAATTTTATAATATATTGAACCGGGAAAGTTCCCTCTTTATTTTCTGTTATATCTGTTACTATAAAATTTCCAACAGTAAAATATTCTTTAAGATTTATTTCTAATCTATCTCCTATTTTAAATTCATTATCTTTATCTGTTTTAATAGTTATTTGATTTGTATATTTCTCATTATTTTTAAATGTACTTTTAACATAATCAATTAATTCTTCTGTTGTAAACCACCCATTATTTACATCTAATATTTTTTCAATTTGTCCTGAAGGTGTTAATTTTCCAGCATTCTTCTCAATTTCGTACCAATTTATTAATTTCATATTTGCATATCTTAACATTGTTTGACTCATTATAGTATTTAAAGTAATATCGTTCTCGCCTTTGTACGTAACCCCCGTAGCTAAATTCTTAAAAGTAGAATCCATTGTTAATACAAATAACGCACCACTTGAATCATCGCTTCCAATATCTTTGATATTCAATCCATTATTTAAATCTCCATTTATATTAAAACCACTTGTTATGTATGCTTCTTTGTCATTATTATAAAGTATTCTTATATTATCAATCACTGTCGCAGAACCTTGAGCTATTAGATTAGCTTGCGTTCTTTGTGCAGTTGCTAATGAAATATCCAGTGGATTTTCAAAATCTATTCTATCTCCATTTTTTAACGTTATATTAATGTTATCTTTACTTCCACTATAGAATATCCTTGCATTTTTTACATTTATTATATTTCCATAATCTATGTTTTCAACCTCAGGAGTTAAGCTTATAAAACCTAAGATTTCTTTTTTATAATTTTTTAAATTTATTTCTTTTTTTATTTTTTTATTTAACAAAAAATCAACTGTACATATTGTAATATTTTTAAACTCGTCTATATTCCAATATAAAGAATACTTATTTGAAAACGAATTTAAAATCTCTTCTACTGTTCTACTTATAAAATTAACAGTAATTGGCATATCAGTAATATCTATTTCTTTTAAATTAAATCCTTCTTGATATAATGGAGATAGTGTCTGATTTATTATTTCACTTAACTTTGCTGTTCTAATTATTGTAACAGTTTTCTTTGTAGCTAATTGTCTTGGAGAATATAAACTTAATTCTAATTCTTTCTTTGGTGTTTTTATTTTATTTAATTCAGGTAATTTATAATCAGATACAAAACCGGTAAATTTCAATTCAGAATTTTCACCATATATTTTTATTTCTTGCTGACAATATGGTAGATCTTCTATCTTACATCTAGAAAAGTCTAGTGTTAAGTCACTATATGTAACTTCACGACTAGACTTATTTATTTGTACACTATTTATTATTTTATATTTCTTATTATTAAAAAAAGCATACATTAATATGCACCTGCCCCTCTTAATGTCTTGGTTATAGCTGGTGTCACTGCCCTTCCTACTTTTGTAGTATCCATATATACATCACCTTGTTTTAAAGTTATATTGGCTGTTAGCATTTTGTTTGATATAGCTGTTGTACTTAAATTTGTTGCTATTTTCCCTGTTTCTAAATTTACTGCAGATTGCATCTTCGTATATAAGCCATTTAAATCAAAATTATCTAAAATACTTTTATTCATTTTGTCTATTGATTTTATAGGCTGTTTACTATCCTTCTCTATTCCTAATGCTAATCCTTGCGGTAAGTATTTTCCCCATTTAGCCATTACTCTTGATGGAGAATGAATACCAAAGAAATTTTTAAATCCTCCTACTATTGAATTTCCTACATTTGAAACCGTTTGAGTTATAAGATTTCCTACATTGGAAAACCCTTTCATTATTCCCTCTAAAAGACTCCTACCTAATGCTCCCCAATCATAATTTGAAAAAGTATCTCTTATAGAATTAATAATTTGTGGAACTGCAGCTATAATTTGTGGAATTGCTTGTATTAATCCCAATGTTAATGCAACCATTAACCTAATTGCACCTTCGACTATTTTGCCTAACATATTTGGATCTGTTAAAGCTTTAACTAAACTGGTTATTATTTTAGGTGTTGCTTCTATTATTTTAGGTATTGCATTTACTAATCCTTCAACTAATCCAACTATTAATTCAATTCCTGTTTCTATAAGTAATGGTAAATTTTCTATAAGCCCATTTACTATTGTCATAATAGCCTCTAATGCTTGTGGAATCAATTGGGGTAACATCTGTGCAATTCCTAATATTAGTTGTAATATCACTTGTATTCCTACATTTATTAGAGTAGGTAAATTTTGTAATAAAATATTTACAATTGATTGTATTATTTGTAGTGCAATTGGTACAAGCTGTGGCAAGTAAGTTATTATTCCTGTTATTATTTGTTGTATTACTTGCATTGCAACAGGTATTAGTTGTGGTAAGTAAGTTATTGCCCCTTGTATTAAAGAATCTATTATTTTTGTACCTGCTTCAAATAATCCTGGTAATATTTCACTTATAAGTGAAGGAATCTGTTGTGCTATCATTGGAAACAAATCTCGAATTAATGAACTTACTCCTACTAATGCAGATTTTACAGCTGGTAGTATATTTTCCCCAGCTACTTTTACTGTGTCTACAAGATTTTGAATCAATTTATCCCAATCAGCATCAGGATTAGTTATTCCAACAAGTAAATTATTAAATGCTCCTTTTACTGAATTTATTGAACCTTCTATAGTAGTACTCGCTTCTTTAGCTGTCGTTCCTGTTATGCCTAATTGAGTTTGTATGGCGTGTATCGCTTGAGTAACATCTGCAAAACTATTAATATCATATTTTACTCCTGTAAGTTTTTGTGCATCAGCTAAAAGTCTTTCCATTTCTTCTTTTGTTCCGCCATATCCTAATTTTAGGTTATCTAGCATTGTATAGTTTTGCTTAGCAAAGCCTTGATATGCCCATTGTATGCTTTCCATAGAAGTCCCCATTTTATTTGCATTGTCTGACATATCTATCAATGCTTGATTGGCGTAATCTGCTGCTTTTTCAGTATTTCCACCTAAACTTTGTAATAAACTTGCACTAAAACTAGTCACAGTTGACATATATTCATTTGCACTTAGTCCTGCTGTCTTATATGCTTCATCAGCATATTTTTGTAACTTTTCGCTACTACTTTTAAATAAAGTATCAACGCCACCAACTAATTGCTCGTATTCGGCATAAGCATTTACTGATGTTGCTACTAAACCTCCTACTGCAGTACTCGCTGCAGTTATTGCCGTAGCTCCCGCTTTAAATGCTGTAGTTAGTCCACTTCCTACTTTTCCTAATGTAGAACTTAAAGCACCAAGTCCTTTCTTTGCTCCACTATCATCTAATTTAGTATCTATTGTAACTGAGCCGTCTGACATAGTCTCTCCTTTCTAGTCAGGCTCACTGGCTCAATTTAAAGACTTTATTCCTTATTGATCTTTATTTCTATTTCTTTTTTGCAATTTTTGCATAATAAAAAGACGCTTTTTGATATTGCGTCTTTCTCATATTTAACTAATTTTTTCTTACAATAAGGACATATAAACCATTTCTTCATATTATCCCTTTCTATTGTCTTAAGCATTGTCCGGAATTATCTCTATATCCTCCAGAAGCTATTTTTATTAAGTCTAAAATAGTCCCTATTAAAAATAAATTCATAGTACATATCTTTATTATTCCTTTTCCATAATTTCCTAAATAAAAATCATGTATTCCTCCAAGTCCAATAAATCCTAGACAACATAATCCTAATGCTGTTGACTTTGATTTATCGCTAGATATTGTTGAATAATTTGCCATAATAATCCCCCTTTTCAACATATTTATAAAAAGAGTATATACATTTTTTGACAAATTGTCAATGTTTACCATAAAGCTTCCGCAAAATCTTCTTCTTTTTCTTCTTCGGATCTCATATCAGGCAGTTTATAAATTTCTTGTAAATATTTGTATCTTTTCTTTTCTTGTTTATCTTTAATTTTACTTATATCTAATGCCCTATACCCCATAATTTGAACTATTTGTGTTTTATCTGTCAAGCATTCAAACAAAGACTTGAACTGCCACCAATGTAAGTCTGTTTTTTGTAAGTCAATATTGTATTGTTGTATAAATGCACTATATATTTTATTATCATCAAATTTATAGCTATAAATTTGCTTATTATTTCCTTTTTTTCGACTAGTCTTTTCTTCTTTACCACATTTATAAAACCATATAATATCTTCTATCCTTTTTTGTATTTCTTTTGCTTCTTTAATTTCAGCTAAATCTTTTTTTAAATAAAAAAGATTTAAAGCTAATTCTATCTGCTCATCCTTATTCAATATCTTATCCTGCATTAATAATTCAAATTTTATTCCTTGCTTATAACTGGTTCTTATTTTATACCCATTTGGTGTTATTTTAGGCAAATTATCTAATAATATATTACATAGCATTACTTATACCTTTCATATTTCTTATTCATTTTATTTGTCTTTTCTTTCATTTTATTATTTACTTTCTCTGCTTCTTCAATTAAATCTTGATATGCATCAGTAATCTTAAAAATATTATTTTTTTCTCCAAAAATCTTTTGACTAGTTCCTCTACCGATTAGTTCATCAAAAAAATCTTTATAAACTTTGCATTTTCCTACTAAAGTATCAGATTTTGCTAGTAATTCTTTATATTTACGATCTAGCTCTATCACTTTGTCCATATTTTCTGCTTCTTCAAAATCAAAATCAATTTCTTTATCTAAAATTTTCATAATTCCTCCTAAATTTTAAGAGGCTTATTGCTAAGCCTCTACTAAAGTTATCTCTTTTAATTCAGCTTTATTGGTTACTGCCACAGATATATCATCTTGTGTTGTATATCCTGTTTTAGACACTTCAATGTTTGAATGTGTTTTGGCTTCTAAAAATACAGCTACTATTCCATTTGCATCTGTTAAAAATGTTGTTCCATCTATTTTTATATTTGCTCCTTCTACAGGTCCTTCACTATCTTTAACTAAAAATGTTACTGGATATTCTGCAACTTCTCCTGTAGCTTTAAATGTTGCTATTGTATTATCAGCATTTAAAGTTGCAACACCCTTTGTCATATTACTATTCTTTCTAAATGCTCCTGAATATGTATAAGCATCTGTTGAATCTCCTTCTGTGTCAGGTACAGTTGTATATGTTCTTAATCGTGCTTCATATCCATCTTCCACAGGTTTACTAAAATCTACTATTAATATTTTTACTAGTGCTTCATCCCCTGTTAACTCATCATCTGTTATTTTTACTATTTTTTCGTGTACTAAGTTTCCAGAATATAAATCAAAAGCATAACTAATCTCTTCTGAATATCCAGTTACATCTGTTACCTCTCCATCTTCATCTACATAAGTTCTTGAATATTCTGTTGGATTTTTAGATTTTGAAATTTCAGTAAACTTTCTCATTCTTAAAAAGTTAGGTATAGCTGTTGTTGATACATCCATAAAAGCAACTTTTCCACTTCTTTTAACTAATTTTTCCACTTTGTTTCCTCCTTATAAAAAAAATAAAGTCCTAAAAGGATTCTTCTACATATGCAACTTGCATTGGTATAATGTAAATTGCTGTTGTCTCAGTAGTTTGAGTTATTGTTCCTCTCCCTAATACTTTTATCCAGTCAATTCCATCAATTTTGGGCAAGTTGTCTTTGTTATTTTGTTCTTCTATCCAATTTATTAAATCATCACAAAACTTTGAATTTTTTATATTTTCCAAAACGCTAAAATTGGCTTGTATTGAAAAATCGAATTGAACTTGTAATCTTCTACCACCATCTCTAAAATTGTTTAATACAGGTTCTACTGGTGTTTCGTCTATTGAATAAGACTGTGGCTTTTCCTTTATATAATCTAGTGTCACTTTTCCATTTTTTAAAAGTGGACAAGTTTCTAAAAATTCTCCTATTAGTGTCATTTTTGATTTTTCTTCCATTTTAGCCTCCTGATTTTATAAAATTTTCTACATCGTTTATTAAATCGTTTCTATGTCGTTGCAACATTAGTTTATCCCATTTTGCACCTGTTCCAGATGTATGATATTTTAATTTCTTATTAGTATAATGTTTCTTTTCTCCCTTTTTAGCCCAACTAGATCCATTTTTGGCAAGCATTAACTTTCCTAAATATTGATAATGAGCAAAAGGACTTGTATATTTAATTTCATGATTGCTAGGATAAGTTTTTATTTTCGCTAATTCTCCTCCTGAGCCCCCTGGCACAAATGGAGTCATTAATCTATCAGCACTATCTCTTAAATATTTTGTGACTTGTCCATCTTTATCTAGTCCATGATCTTTTAAAATCTTATTTATAGAGTTCATCTTCACTTTTACATTCAGTTTCATTACTCTGTGACTCCTATTTTATAGTGTTGTAATTTACCTTTTCGGTTATCATCTACACTAACAACTTTAAATATTTGATATTTTTCTTGTAATGTAGATAAATCAAATTCATCATCAACAATTCCTTCAACTATGTAATCATTTGTAGAAATGTTTAACCTTTCTGTAGTAGGTATTGTAATAGAACCTGTACTTCCCTTTTCAAATCCGTTTATCAATTAAGTTAGCTTTTTTATTATGTCTAAAATAAACTTTGTCAAAATGGATTTTCGTAAAATTCTCATCATCTTCTGTATGATATACAGTTATTTGATGTATAAAAAATCTATCATTCATTTAACACACCCCACAATACAAAAGTGGATTCCCATCTGTTCCAATTACATTCCAAAGATATTGTTTTAATTTTTTTTGTTTCTTTTCTTCATAATCAGTCTTGATTTCTTCTGGTGTAGAATAACTTTCACTCCAACCTTCAATATTTTGTGATTTAAGGTTTCCTATTTCGGATAATTTTGTGTTTTCTTCATCAATTAAATTAATAATTAAGCAAGTAACATATTTTACTTGCTCAGGTATATTGTTTTGACCTACACGGCCATATGTAGCATTATTTATATATGTACTTGCTTCTATATTTAATTTTTTAAAATCTTTAGGCACGTTATCTGCACCTAATACTTCTTTATATTCTTCTTCATCTTTTAAGTAAGTTAACATGCCTTATTCCTCCTATTCTGCTCCTGCTACACTAATTGTCGCATTATTTGTAAAAGTTTTTGATTTACTATCTGTCACTTTTATATTAATTTTATATTCTTTTTCTGTCAAAGGTGTAGTATTTACTTTTACATTAGTTCCATCAATTTTAAAAGAATTATTATCAACTCCATTTACTTCATCAGTTTCTAATGTATATGTAAAAGGTCCTGTTCCACCTTCAGCAGATAAAGTTGCAACAACAGCATCAGCATTTACATTTTCATTTCCTTGTTGTAATCCCTCTTCTGGAGTTATTGTCAATCCTGTTATTTCTGGATCTACTACACTACTTTTTTTTTTATTTGTACACCAAGTTTATTTGTTACCATTAATCCACCAACTTGTCTACCTTGTAAAGCTGATGATTTTATATGTTTACCATCTTTAATATCCTCAACAGATGGCTCTGCTTTCCATACTTCATATTTTTGACAAAATCTTTTATCGTAAATAACAAATTCAACATCTTCATCCATCAAATAGTTTGGTTTTACTGGGACTCCTGCTATCTTTCCTATTACTCCTTCTCTAACTAATTCAGCTCCTAATGTTCCTGATGTATTAGAGAACTTTTCATCAGTTAATAATAGCTCTTCTGTATCAGCACTAACAACTACTCTCATTGAAGATACTTTCATACTTCTCTTTTTCATATTTTTAATTTCTGCTACTATTTTTTTGTAAACATCGGCCGTTGTTAAAGCTGTTGTATCTGAGCTCTCTGTACCAGTCATTAAACATTCAATAGCCATATTTTCCTTTTTTAATCCTATTGAATATCCTGCACTTTCAATTCTTTGTGCTATTAAATTATCTGGAACTGCTTCTGCCTCATATCCATCAATAAGTTCATTTACTCCATAATCTTTATCTACTGGTAATGGTAGATAATCTGTTGCTGATTGTGTTAATTCAATACCGTTTAAAATATCATAATCTGATACTTTAACTTCTCCATTCCTTGTTGGTACCATTATTTGTCCTGTTACTTCATCTTGTTCATAATCTGTTGAAAAATCGTCATATATATTTGTTTCTGCTCTTGCAATTGCTAAAACTTGATTTGCATAAGTTTCCTTTCTTTTATGTGTTCCTGTTCCTAACGCATTTGCCATATTTAATCATCCTTTCCTTCAAATAATTCAGGGTGTTTAGCTTTTAATATTGCTGTTACACCGCTTTCATTAGAGCTTATAGTTCTTACTGGTGCACCAGTCGCTTTATGCTCTGTTGTTTCAAGTTCTTGTTTTAAATATTTAGGGTTATCCTTCAAGAACTTAGCTAAATTCTCTTCAAACTCGCCGTCCATTTTGCTTACTTTGAATAAGATATAATCAACATCATCTGCATCAGTAACTCCTGCTTTTAAAACTGCATTTTCTTTTTCTAATTCTGATATCTTTGTATCTTTTTCTTTGTATTCAGCTTCTTTTTCAGCTTGTTTTTGTTCAGCTGTTTTTTGACTTTCTTGCCACTCTTTGAATGCTTTTAATTCTTCTTTAGTAGGCATTCCTTTCATTTTTTTAGCAAGCATTGCATCAGCTATTTTTTGTGCTTCTGCTTTCAAGTCACCTTCAGCTTTCCCCTCATTTTTTTCTGTAGTTTGAGTATCTACATTCCCAGTTCCTTCGTTTCCTTCTACTGTATTGTTTTCTTGTTTTTCTAAATCTTTGTTATCTTCCATTTTTACCTCCCGTTTATCGCCCGTCGGCATATTCCCAGTTGTTCTTTTAAGCCTGCTCCCGTAAAAAAGGCATAAAAATAAGAGCTATTTCTAGCTCTTTGTATATAAAAAAGACACCCTCTATGGTGCCTTAATTAGCCTTATAAATTGTTTTCTATTTCTACTATTATATCTAATATTTTTTCATACTCTTCTGCAAGTTTCGTAAAATCTTGATTTTTATCAAGATTATTTACCATTGCATCACATACAATATCTTCTAATTCCTCTAAAGTAGTTTCATTATATTCAGTGTTTATATCTACATTAATTTTTTCTAGTAATTCAATTTGCCTTTTATCAAATTTATTATTGATTTTCATAATATCATTCCTTTTTTGTTTTCTTTGGATATATAGTTACTAATTTTCCCGTTTCTGTATTTATTATTATTGTACAATTTTTCCCCTTTATTTGTTGCGTTTTATTAGTTCTAATTTTACCATACTTTATTGGATTTTTCAATGCATCCTGTATATCTTCAAAACTTATATTTCTTGCATATGTCCTTGATATTATATGTTCCCCAATTTCCGTAATTTTTATATTATTTACTTTCATTCCTATTATATCGCTAGTGTTGTATTTACTAGCTATTTTAGTAACATTAGCAACTTGAGTACTAATATTCTTGTCTTGTTTTCCAGTATATAATCTCGTATTATCTTTTGTTAATGATGTTTGTCGTATGAAGTTATCTAATTCATTCTGGTGTGCTTTATATATTAATGATTGTTTAGAGAATTGCGTTCTTGTATCCTCTATTAATTTATTATCTGCCGTCTTAGATTTTATAATTCCTTGCAATCCAGCTAATGTTTTCTTATCTTGCCTTATCTGTCTTTCCATTTTTCTTTGAATTTGTGTTGCCTCATATTTATTTATTTTCTTACTATTATATGTAACTGTTTCATTTTGCCATTTTTTCAATTGCTCTTGTGTATATGCTCTAGTAGATCCTTTATAGTATGGATGCCAATCATGCCTACAGTTGACTCCTTTAAATCCAGTTACTGTACCATATCCTATATCATCTAAACTCAAATAACCTTTTTTACCAGTTCTACTAACTATTTTTCCTTGCCATTCTGCATGAGAAGGTCTTGCTCCTGAATGTGCCGTTAATTCCATTAAGTCCCAGCCCAACTCATTTGCTCTTAATTCTTGTAGTTTACCACAAGTCTGATTAACTCCAGTTATAATGTTCATTCTTGCAGCACTCTCTAAACTCATTTTACGGCCACTAGGATAGGTTATGACTCCACCTATATCAGATACATTATTTATTGCATCTATAATTGATTGTGAGTAACTTTTTACTCCTGTACTTACTTCCATATAAGCTTTATTCATAGCATTATAAAATGATGTTTGTGAGTTAGTTGCCGTTGTCATAACTAAATTTTGTAGATTTCCTGCTGTCTTCTTTATAGTAGCATTTAATATTTGTACCATATTTGGACTTTGATTAATAGGTAATGGATTTAATCCTGCTTCTGTATAAATTTTGTCATCAAATTTTAATGTTTTTATTCCTGCATTATTAAATATTTCTGATACTCTTTCATAAGTTGTATTGTTATATTCTGCTACTAATTTTATTATATCTTGATATAAAAAGCCCATTTCTTGAGCAATTTTTATATCATTTAAAACTACAGTATTAGCATATCCATAATTAGCTATTCTTGTTGCTATTTCTTCAATTATCTGTAGTTCTAAATTTTGATATATTCCTATTGCTTGTTTTTCTATTTTTATAAAGTCTTTTTCAGTTAGCATATTATAATTCCTTTATATATTTTCCATATTTTAAAGCTACTTCATGCTCTATTTTACAACCTCTTGCATTTTCCCAGCCTTGCATGAATACTACTGCATCTACTTTTCCTATATATCTTATAGATTGTGATAACATAAATATTGCTACATCTTCATCAGCTGGTGCATTTTCAAACACAGTATCTACTACTTCATGCCCTTCTTCCTGTAATCCTTTTACTAATTCTGCTCTTTCTTCTCTAATTTGTTCGTTTGTTTTACCTTTCATAGGTTGACTTATCATTATTTTCATTATTATTCCTCCTCTATATTTTTGGTAAATCCAAAAGCTTCTTGATTGCTCATTTTTTCTTCTCGTATTCTTGCAAGTTCTTCCTCTGCTTCTTGTTCACTCATTCCTTTTATATCCATTAAGTATTTCTTTTTACTCATTAATCCTTGATTTACTTCTGCTTGAGCCCTAACTGCTTGTACATTCTTATCTTCAATTATTGAATCATCTGGTATAACTGATATTTTATTTGTTTTTATTCCCTCTAATTCGCATACTGCTTTCACCAAGTCATAAACGCAATCATTTATTATTGCTAAATAATGTTCTCTTGTTCTAAATGTTTTGCTATTTTCGCTTATTACTTCTGTCGCTGTTTTTACACCTGTTCCATCAAATTTGTAATATCCTTCGTCTAGTCCTATATTGCCAGCAAGCCACATTAAATCAGCATTTATACTATCAATATGTTCTTGATATCTTAATTTCATGTCTATTTCTTTTACAGGATCTTTCATATCCGCATTTATACCAACATATACCCTATCATTTTTATCAAAATACTGTACAAAATGACTATCTCCTGTATCTGGATTAACTTCCATTTTCCCTTTCATAGCTGATTGGTCTACAAGTATTCTTTTTTTGCCTAAGATAAATTCATTATAAAAACTGTCATATTTAACATCCAATGATTTTAATCTATCAACACTATTTGCAAATATACTTATTCCCATTGGACTTGATGTGTCAAAATTATTTGCTAAATTTGGTTTCCATATTTGGAAGTGAGGGTTGTTAGTTATTATTACATCACTTTCTTTAATATTTGGAAATGTAGAATTGAAATCTATTTGCTTTCCTAATGCTGTTTCAATAGTTGATTTATATAATTCATTTAACTTTATATATTTATCTCCTAGAAATTCATGATATGTAATATGAGTATAATAAATCTTATTCTTTCCTTTTTTCTCTGCAAATCTGCTTATCGTTATCATTCCGCTTATATATGAGTTTGTAAACTTGTATGGAATTATTACATCTCCATCTATGTAGTCTATTGTTGTCTTTCCGTTTTCATCTTTGTATTCGACAGTAACTCCGTTTCCTAGTGCAAACATTTTCTCAAGAAAAATAGGAAGATTAACAGTTAAAGAATTTTCTTTACTATCTAATACTTCCCATAGTTTTTCTGTTGCTTTTTTATTGCTTAATTCTATTCTTGTTTTTTCAGTCCAACATAACTTTGACATATCTTCGCAAATTTTTTTAGCCATATTCATTGTTAGTCTTTCACACTGCACTGATTTTCCGCCTATAATTTCATTGTAATAATGAAAATCATTTACATTTCCTCTATACCAACTTTTCCAAATAGCCATAAAATCATATATTGTTCCTACTGTTAAGTTTACTCCTTTTTTACTTAGCGATTCTTGTATATTGTTATATAGCTCCATTATTTCCTCCTAATTTTTCAAACCAAGTTTTTGTAGATTTCTTTTTATCCAGTATTGGAATTGATCTTGTGTGTGGTCTGCATAGCTGTAGGCATAATCTTTAGTATAAGTATTGTAATATTTTTCAGAACTTAAAAAAGCCTTCTCCATTTTATCTGGAGTTGGCTTTCCTTTTTCTACACTATCTTTTAACCACATATAATTTTCATTTTCTTTTTTAAATATTTGATTATTGTTATTGTTTAACACTCTAAACTTCTTTTTAGCTATAAAATCTTGTGAATAATCTATTAATTGTTCCTTATTGGTCCCCTTGTCAACTGGGGTTAATCTTTTTCCATAATCTTTAAAAAACTGATTTCTTAATGCTCCGCTCTGCACTATCTATTGTTTCTGTATCTATTCCTGTTTTATATTTTTTAGTAAGAGTCATTTCAAAATTAAAAATATCCTTGCTTAACTCACTTGGTGATTTTTTATTTGGTTTTTCATTTGGACTATAATAATAAGTATCTAATAAATACCAATACCCATCATTTCCAAATCCATATCCCCCACAAGTAGTTGCTGATGTTTGATGTCCAGAGTCTATGGAAAAGTCTATATATAATATTCTTATGTTATTCTTCTCTATATAATCTTCATCTACATATTCTATTAAATCTGGATTGTAAATAAGTCCTTCCAGTCCTATTACTTCTCCTAGATAAATCCATCTATAACGTTTTTCATCATTTTTCTTCATCTCTTCGGCTTGCTCGATAAATATTTTCCCAAGCCATTTTTCAGGTACAGTTCTGTAGTCTGATTGTGTAACAATACAGTCTTTTCTTTTACTCATTTGCTCTGCCCATTGATTTACCCAATGAAATTTGTTTTTTGGGGGATTAAATGAATATAAAACTATAAACCAATCATCATTTCCTCTTGTAAAAGTTGCAACAATTTGATCTATGTCGTCAGGTCCATCAAATTCTGTTAGTTCTTCAAACCACAATATCTTAACTGAATTATCTTCATCTATCATACCTTTTATTTTTTCATAGTCATCTCCACCAGCAAAATATATATTGTTTTTATTGTTTAAATGAATTTCTAGTGGACTTTTGAAAGCTTCGTAATCTTTTCCATCTTCTAAATGAAATCTTTTTAAAGCTCTTTTTATTTCTTTATATACTGAATTTCTTAATGTGTTTTGATATCTTCTTATTATTACAGCACTACAACTTTTAAATTGTTCACAAAATAATGATACTTTTAAGCTATTTTTACTTGTCTTTGTGCTTCCCCTTCCACCTTTATCAATCTGATGTGTAACTTTTGAATTAAAAGTATTCCAAAAATGTGGTGCTACTATTTCTTTTAGTCTAACCTGTTTCATTATCATCACCATCTGGTAAATCATTTATAATTTCTATTCTATCGTTGTCGTTTGATGTCTGCTCATCTTGAACTATTTTTCTAATTTCTTGAACTGCTTGTATTTTTTGATTTCCGTTTCCTATTGCTGTTTTCCAAAGAGATATAATCATAGCCATTTGATTATCTATACTCTCTTTAGGTATTCCTAGTTCAGTTAACATTTCTGCTACATCATTTCCATTATTATCTTTTAAATTAAACGGCAATGATAAAAGCATTTCCATTTGTTCTTTCATTGCTTTTCTTTGTCTACGAACTTCTCCTGATTTCTTTCCACCTTTTGAACCATTTTTCTTGGCTTCTTCTCGGCTTTGATTACTTGTAAATGGTATTAAGTTTTGTTCATTAGCCATCAACCTCCACCTACTTTGTTTTTTCCTCATACTTTTCTATAACTTCATTTATAAAATTATTACTGCTTGCTATAATTTCGCACACTTCTTCATAACTATATTTATTACTATCATCTTGTCTATGTCCATATTCATATAGCCATACATGTACTAATTCATGTTTTAAACTTTTTATTAGATTAGCTTGTTCTTTTAATAAAAAAATTTTTTGTTCTATATAAACAGTTAATCCCATTGTATAATCATTTTCTGCTTTTTGTCGCATTTTTTCTTTTCCTATTTCTTCTATTACCCATTCTGTATCATTAATTTTAAATTTCATTTATCTATTCCTTCCATAATAGGTTTGTTTCTTTTTGCTGTTACATTTATCTTTATTTTATCTTTATAGCCTTCTTGTTTTTTCTCTCTTTCATAATAGATGCATTTCAGTGTTCCATCCATCTTTTCTCTAATATCACACAAATCTGTTGTTCTGTTTTTACAGTTCTTGTAGTTTTCTTGTATATATTTTTTAAAACGTTCTTCATTTGTCATATTTATCACCTTTTTTTATTGGCGACAGAGTGAGGTGTCGATCCCCAAGCATTTTATAACTCCAACTGTTTTCAAGACAGTGCTTACAGCCGTGTAAGTTACTCTGTCAAATATTAGAGCTTGCTAGGAAAACTCTGTGTTCTACTTTTGGTTTCTGAAAGGAGGTACATCAATTAGTACTTTACCTAGCATTGTATTTACCTAAATAATTTCACAAATTATCTTTAATTCTTCTAATATGTCTGTAATTATTCCTGATTGTTTTCCTACTTTACCATTAATAGTATTTTGTTCGGGTTCTAACTCTCCTCTTACTCTTTGAGCTAATGGCATACTTCCATTTATTCTACTTTTAATTTCTCCTGCCATTCCTAAAATTTCATGTAATCTTTTCTCATTCTCGCTTAAGTTATCTAATGCATTATTTCTTTTTTCTTCCATTACTATTCCTCCCTTGTTATTCCTTTTATTGCCCAGAATTGAGCTTCTTCTAATTTTGTCATTACAAGTGACGTTTCCCTACTTGGTTTACAGTTTGTTTCTACTTCATCATATACATTTGAAAAAACATCTCTAATATGTTGTATTCTATTATTTTTTTCTTCATCTACTGCTAAATATTTTGCCCTATCATTCATTTCTATTCCTCCTAACAAACTAAAAAGAGTAAACATTAATAATAACGTTTACTCTTCTTAAAATACCCTTTATTCTTTGTAGGGTTTGGTTGCAAAGGTAAGATTCGAACTTACGACCTTTTGAGTATGAGCCAAACGAGATAGACCACTTCTCTACTTTGCAATGTATAGCTGTGATTTTTTAACTATCACAGCAAATTTTTTAAAATAAAGATTGAAGCCTTTTGTCTTTCGACAATTTTACTATTGTTATTATACTATATATAAATACTAATTAATACCTCAAAAAGAGGGCAAAAACAGGGGAACTTTATAAATTTATCATTTTTTGTGTTGCTTTATCTACAATTGTTTTAATTGTATCTTTATCTCTAGTTTGATTAAATAATTTAAAATATAAATTATTTCCTATATCCTCATAAGTTCTTCCTTCTATATGATATGCATATAACAGTTCTCTTTCTTTATATCTTAATCCTTCTAATCTATCATCTACTGATTCTACTTTATCTCTTAATTCTTTTACCGTTTCTTCTAAATCGTTGATTTCCTCTTTTAATTCTCTTTTTTTACTGTCATTTTCTTCTACTTGTCTTCCTACTTTATCAGAAATTTTATTCTTACTATGTATATCTTGATTTAATCCATATGCTACAGACAAACTAACATCTACCTCTTCTAATGATTTTAGTTTTATCCTTGCAAGTTTTAATTCTTTTAATCTTATATTTAATTTAGCTTTGTTCTCTTTATAACTTTTTAATAATTCTATTAATTCAGATTTGGTCATTTGTACCTCCTAATATGTTTTTAATAAATTTTCTAATCTCTTGAGCTTTTGTTTATGTTTGCTCATTTCAAAACTTACATCTGTCTTTCTACATTCTTTATCTATCAATTCATAAATAATATCTACTACTTTATCGGTGCTATTGCTATATTCTTCTACTGCTCTTATTAGGCTTTCTGTTTTTCGCTTTTCTTTTGTCATGTTATCACTTACTTTCTTCTTGATATTCTTCTTAATTCTTTAGCAATAATTCTTATTGTTTCTGATAAGTCATTATCTCTTTTAAACATACATTTTGACATATTTATTATAGTTTCTTTTAGCTCTTTGTTTTCTCTTCGTAATTGATTTATTATTTTATCTTTGTTGTGTTCTTTAATTTTTTTTACTAAATCTTCCACATTACTTTTCCTCTCTTTCTTTAAAATAACATTCTTTAAATATATTGTCACAGAATATTATATTTTCTGGTGTTACTTCTTCTACTTCTCCATTTTCATATTCTACTAATCCAACTTCATACTCTTGCCCTATTAAATTCTTAATGTGTATCCATTTATGAAATAACGCTTTTTCATTTTTTACTATGCATGTTCTTAATTCCTGTTTTATTTCTATTTTGTTAATGCTTGCCATCTTTACTTTTCCTCTCTTTCTTTATTTAGTTTGTTTACTGCTCGTATTATTTTATTCATTTTGCTATATATATCTAATCCTAAAAATTCATCTTCGTTTATTTCTTCTATTTCTTTGTTTTCTTCTATTACAAATTCTATATCTATATTGCAAAGAAAACTTGTATCAAATTCTCCTGATATCCAATTTAGTCTTTGATTTTTGTACTCTATTTTTGATATACAATTCCCTGTTAGTTCATCTATTACTTTTATTTTTGTATTGTCCTTTATTTGCCCACTATGTATTTGTTCAGATAATTCATTTGCTTTCATTATTTATTCTCCTTTCTCTTTTGCTAATTTTTCAAAATGTTTTTATGGAGCGATACCTTTATCCCAACTATATGTATCTCCTGTTTCTTTATCATATACATAATTTTTAACCCATTCATCATATTTATCTTTTGTTAATTTTCTCACTATTTGGTCTATAACCCAAGCTTTATGATGAGCTCCATCTATTCCTCCAAATTCAAATATTAAATCTAGTGCTTCTTCTATTTGATTATCTTTTTCTTCATTTTCTTTTTGTAGTTTAGTTATAAGATTTAAAGCTGTATCTGTGGCTTCTTGATATTTTTTAAGTTGTTCTAAAAACATTATAAATGTATTTCCATATAAAATACTTATTGATTTAAAATCTTTTAAATCTTCAATAGCTTTCTTTTCTTCTTCTGATAACATAGTTATTCCTCCTTCCTATTTTCTATTTCCATATCTATTAGTTTATCGATATATGTTTTTTCTTCTTCTATTGCTTTATCTATTATTTTTAACATTGTATATTTTGATATGTTTAATTTGTTTTTATCTTTTAATAAATGTGGTTCTGCATATCCATACCAGTGTTTTGTTTCTACTCTAAATCGTATTTTTTCAGTATCTGATTTATTTATTTTTTCTTTTAATTCATTTAATTCATTTATTGATTGTTGTTTTAAAAATATTGTATTGCTTATTTTATTATCCAATTAAATCACTCCTCCTTTAAAAGTTTTTTAAAATAATTTACTCTTTCTCTGTCAATATGATTTTTAGGTTCGTTAAATTTTAATTCTATTATTCCTTTTTCAATTAATTCTCCTAATACTGCTACTGCTAAATAATTATCAATATATCTTCCCCTATATCCTAGTTCGTGTTTAAAATCTGCAATACATTCTATTCCTTCTAATTTACTTGTTGTTTCTAATACTTTTACTATTTTTTCTTTTAACTTATCTAATTCACTCATCTTTCCACACACCTTTAAACCAAAAATTATACATATTATCTATTGCTTCACTTAATACGCAACCAATATCAATGCTTATACAATAAAAAAATTCAAATACTACAATAATAAATTTTATCATTATATAAATAGGAATTAATAAAATAGTTAATAGGTATTTAATTACTTTTAACATCTTTTGTCATCTCCTTTTTTAAGTTTTGCTTTAACTTTCTTCTTGAATATCTATGCAATATTTCAGTATCTCCTTTACACCTTTTTACATATCTTGGGCAATTCCAATCTAACATTGTTGCTAATTTATTATTTTCTTTTTTAAATATGTCCATTATTTATTCTCCTATTATCTTTATTCCTTTAAATTTGGCTATTTGTAGTTCTTCTTTTGTTATCCATTTTTGCCATTTTCCACATTCTCCACAATATAATCCTCTTCTATTTCCTTGTATTTCTACAAATAATTTGTCACTTCCACATTTGTTACATTTTTCTTTCATTCTATTTATCTTTCCTTTCTTCCCATACAGGAAATCTATCAATTATATTTTCTGCTCTTATTATTGGCTTTTCTTTTAACCATTTCCTTAACTCTTTTTCACATTCAGAGCATAAGTCAAAGTCTTTTTTTGCTGTGTATGTTTTTGAGTTATATTTGTAATATTTGTGTACTTTTCTACCTTGTCTATATGTATAATCAATTCTTTTATTACATTTATCACAAACATATATTGGTCTATGTGTGTTTTTGCTTATATTCATTATCTTTCTCTCTTTCTCATAATAGTTCTTCATAATTATTTAATTGTATCTTTTGTTGATGTACTATTTCTTTTTGATTATCTAATTCAACTTGTAACTCAAATATTTTATTTTCTTTATTTTGTATCTCTAAATAATCTATTGCTAATCCTATATACATACCTAATAAAAATAAAACTAATATTATAAATGCTGTTTTTATTTTTTTCTCTGTTTCGTACATCTTTTTATCAAAATATTTAGTTCTTTTCATGTTATTTCTCCTCTCTTCTTCATATCTAAATATGTAACTCCAACTGCATAAGCTGACCATATATCTGCTTTAAATCCATAAAACCATCCGTGGATTTTTCTTTGTTCCTACAGGACCAAATCTATCTATCAAGGCTTGCCTTATATTGCTATCTTTAGCTTTCATAGAATGGCATATATTCATTTTCTCGTCTTTTCTATATATATGCTCAACATCTACACTATTGAAATCAGCGATTTCTTTAAATCTTCCTATCCATACACAAGTATCAAAAACTGTTTTTCCTACTGCCATTCCATAACTTGCTATCATCTCTATTACTAACAAATCATATTTTGCATTATATAAACCAATCCTTAAATTGTTATTATCAACTTTTCCAAACTCTAAAGGTTTGTATGTATCTGCATCTATTAAACAATAAGCACTCTCTATATTTCCGTGGATCTATTGCTAATATTTCCATCTTTTGCCTCCAATCTATTCAAGATACTTGTCCTATATTTGTAAGTTGGACTTTCTTGTCTTTTCTTTAATATTCCTTGTTCTTTTAAATTTTGTATTATATCTCCTGTTATTAGTTTGTTGTTATATTTATCCGTAAATTTCTTAATTACTTCTATCATTTCTATATTGTTTTTAATTTCTCTACGTTCTTCTCTTAGTGTCTTTCTTAATCTTCCTACTTTTGCTAATTCATAAGATTTTAATGTATGATTTTCTATATAGTGATCTAAATCGCTTAATTCCATATCTTTCTTACTTAACTTCTCATATTCTTTGTGCAAATCATCACTTGTGTTATTAAATAGATTAAGCATATATTTCATCAGTTCTTCAACTGTCATATTATCTTCTCCTGTATTCCTAAAATATTTTTTATTTTGCTTATTGGATTTTGTGCTAAATCGCAATTTTTTTGTCCCACAAAATATGGATTTTCTAGCTTAGAGCAGCCGTTACACAAGTTGTTCTTTATTGCTTTTGCACATATTCCGTGTTAATTGTGGATATTTCATAAGCTACTTCTTAAATCCTTGGTATATGTTGCATATTTATTGCTTCAAACCCTGATTGTGTTCTTTCATAAATTGCAACTGTTTTCCCTGTATATTGGCATTTCTTTTTATCTGCTGATTTAACAAATCCCATTTTTTCTAATTCTGTTAGCCTTGGTGCTGTATAATTTCTTTCTGTACTAGGTATAAATCCTAATTCAAATAATTCTACTGCTAACTCTTTTGCCGTTTTCGGCTTATCTAATCTATTTAAAATTTGTATATATCTTATTTTTTGTTTATCTTGTATGTCTTCAAAACTCATTTGTCTTGTTTCACTTGTTATTGTCATTTGTTATTACACCTACCTTATCTTTTTATTTATACTCATTAAGTCATAAAATAACTTGTCCTGTTCTTCTAAAGTTAACATTTCATAATCTGTTGTTTCTTTCATTCTGGATATAATTTGTACAATTCTATTGGGTTCTTTTTCGATTTGCTCTTTATATTTGTTATATAAATATAAATAAATATTATTATCTTTATTCTCTGTGTTGTTTTGTTGTTGTTTTGTTGTTGTTTTGTTGCCGATTTTGTTGTTGCGTATCTTGATACAACTCCCAATTTTCAATACTTATACTTGTGTATCTTGTTGTACTGTTTTTTTGTATCATTTTTTGCTCTTCTAAAGTTTTTAAAAATTTTCTAACTGTACTTCTATCCCATTTCCATTCTTCTGCTAATTTAACTTCTGATGTTATAAAACTTCCTCTTTTTACTTCTACAAGATTATCTCCTATCATTATTTTTGTATCTTTAAAATTAGCTTTAAACAATAATGATATCCAAGCTTCAAACTGGCTGAATTTTCTTCTTTTAGTCCATAGCCAATGTTCTTGTATTTTTCTGTATAAACTAATCCAGCCTTCCACCATTGCTTTCTCCTTTCGTAAAATTTAAGGGCAGTTACTTATGTCCTGCCCTGTTGCTAATTAATCTTTTAATCCTATGAATGAGCCTATTGCTATTCCTAACCAAGCAATAAATGCTCCAATTTCACAAAAAACCACTTTTGCTATTCCTATTGCAATACCTAATCCATTAACTGGATTTATTGAGTTTATTATTTGACTTATTCCCCCTACAAACATTAACCAAAATCCTACATATATTCCTCCTGCAATTCCTAAAATCGCTATTATTACTCCTATAATTTTTTTCATTTTCTTTACCTCCATTTGTTATAAATTAAATTCTCTTTATTCCAATTTGCTCCATAAATGCCTTTTAAATAGTTTTCTATGTATTCTTCATATAATTTAGTGTCTTGTCCAAAATCTTCTTTAAAATGACATTCTGGGCATAATGTAACCACATTTTGTTCAATACCTAAACCGCCTTGACTTCTTTTTATAAAATGTGCATTTGCACAAGTTATAGGAACATACTTTTTACAACAAATACACCTTTTATTGTCTCTTACCCATACTTTTTCTTTTACTTTTTTAGATATTTCACAAGCTCTACTTCTTTTGCTCATAATCCCAACTCCTTAAAAGGCTGTCTATTTCTGACTGCGTTTTCGTTTCTATTCCATATACTTTGCAGTCTTGAACTAATCCATCTATTAGCCTTGACATTTGTTTAGAATTATAAGAACTAGATCCATAATAAGCATTTATTATCTTAAATTCGGTATTTCCGAATATACTCTGTATCTGCTACTTCACAAAACCATGCTATTCCTTGAGCTGTCCACATTTTTTCAAATGTTTTAATATTATCTTTTTCAATCTTGAATTGTCTAAATATTCCTAATTCTTTTACTCTTCTTTTATATTCTTCTACAGTGTCTATTTCTGCTAACTCACATAATTCTTGTAATAGTTTCCAAAAATAAGCATTTGCATCTAAACTACGTTTTTCTCTATGTTTTTTTAACTCTATATTTAGTTTATTTTCGTTTTTTAGTTCTTCTACTATATCTAATTGCTTTGTATCTAAAAGAAGGCTTATTTTAGCTTTATGTGTTTTAAAATCTATATTTATATCTGTTATTGTTCCTGTTGTATCTAGTTTTGCCATTTAACCACCTACTCTCGGAAATAATCCTTTTTTTAAACACTTTGTTAATATTTCTAGTCTTGGTAAATATTCATTTTGTATAAAATCTTCATCATACTCTACTTTTATTTTTTGTATTCTCTCTTTGTCTATCTCATTAAAGAAATTCTTATAATCATTCTCTTGTAATCCATAAGCAACAATATATAAGTTATGTATTTTACTTGCATACATTTCCACTTGTGCTTGTCTCCAATATTGTTTTGATACTTTAAACTCTTTTTCTTCTTTATGTGTCTTAACTTCATAGATACAAGTATTTGTATTTCCGTCTAGATTAACTCTTAATCTATCTATTATTATTTGCTTGTCCATTTCTAATCCTTCAATTTCTAGTGATTTTAATATCTTGTGTTCATAATTGTTTCCAGCCTTCATTGCTTCTGTTGATAAGTTATTTTTATTTATACCTATTTTTTCTAACCACCATTTTTCAAATGTCCTTGTTTTCCAATTTCCTACTACAAAACTTGTATCTGATGCCCCAATATAAAAACTTCTATCTTGACTTTGTATCAATATTACTTAAATCTCTTTCAAAGTTACTTAAAGTATCAAAATAACTAAACAATGCTTTTACTTCATCTTCTGTTTTATGCAATCTTTCTGCAATTTCTTTTACTGTTAATCCTTCTTTCATTTTTTGTGTATAAATTTGTTGACATCTCTCTTTGATTTTAAATATATCGTGTCTTGATAAATCATCTTCCCAATTATCCTTTTCATTCTTTTCTTCTTCTTTTAGCCATAAATTAAATCCTAAACCAGTTCTTATTGCTACACCTTTTACAAATAATCTAGTTTGACAATTCCATAATCTCTGTTGACTCATACTGTTATCCTTTACTGGGTTACTCCCGTTTGTTACTGGTCCTCTTTGTATAAACTCTAAATCATCTATTACTATTTTTACTGCTGTTTCATAAACTCTATTTGTGTTTCCTTTACTATCTGTGAATACCTGTTCTGTCATATATAAACTGCTCCCTGTATTTTCGTTTACAACTGGTTCGAAATATACTGTTTTAGCCCCATTTTCGTGCAATAAATCTACTACCTTTGCCCAATTTAAATATTCAGCTCCATCTCTTTTTTCTACATATTTACTAACATCTACTTTTAATAAAGCTTCATAATTTTTTAGCATATTAATCACTCATCCTTTCAAAAATTTCATCTTCATATCTTCTGTCATCTTCTTCTGCTAAATGTTCTAAATAATTATCATATTCGTCATTCTCTATGTAATCTAATTCATCTAATACCATTCTATTTTCTAACATTTGACTTTCCTTTCCGTTCCATGCTATAATTAAGCAAGGAACATATATTTATTTATTTGTTTTTTGAGTTATCTAGAACTTTCGTCGGTGTTAGATAGCTCATTTATTTTATCTAAACAATTTTCTACTAAAGCATTTATTATAATATTTCTGTGTTTGTTCTTTTCTTTTTCATCTATGCCTGATCTATTAATGTCTTGTAAATTTAACAAATCTCTTACTGTATTATCTAAAAAATTAACTGTTTCTTTTTTGTTGCTTTTTAATTTGTTGTCTAACTCTATAATCTTTTCGCCTTGCTTTTTTACAATTTTCTTAAACATCTTCTTCACTCCTTTTATTTGCAATTTTTACAATAGTAATGTCCTTGTTTGTTATATAAAGTAGTATTTTTGCCACACTTTTCACAAACAATTCTTTTACTCATCATTGCCATTCTTTTTGCTTCTCTTTCTTTATGGCTTTTACTATTTGTTTTAGGTTGTTTATTTAATACTTTTGCTGCTGCACTCATATATCCCATTTTTTCACCTTCTTTCTTTTAGAATATTTCCTCTTAATAAATAGTTGTTAAGCAAAATATTGTTCCTGCTTGTACAACTTTTTGAATTACTAAAACTACTGTTAGTATAAATGCTATTGCAAATCCTACTTTGTTCTTATCTAGTTTTCTCTTTTTCATCTTTATCCCTCCTTTCTAAATAATTTCTTTTGCCATTTCTTTAAGTACTATCTGCATATTTTCTTCTGTTAGTCCTAAATCATGAAGTAATACTGCTCTTTTATCTGCTACTTGTTTTGTTCCTGTACCTTTTAGTCTTGGGAATCCTTTACTATTAAATATTTCTCTTGCTTTATTTTCTCCAATTCCTCTCCATTCCGCATAATCAAATGGAGTTATTGTATCTGGTAAATTTTGAAATGTTACTGTTGATTTTTTTATTTGCATTTATCCCATCTCCTTTACTTTTTATTTATTTTTGTTATAATTAGCTCGGAAGTGAGGTGTTATAATATGGAATGGTTTTCTTGGACTGTAGCTGTAATTTTATTAATTTCTTCTGTTCTTTCGCCTTGGTTAGTAACTCATGAAAACAATAAGCAGCAATTAAAATTAAGAAAACTAGATTTGTTTGAAATCTCTAAAAGAAAAGTTTTAGAAAATTTCATTAATTGCGCTAGTAAGAATATTAACTCTGGTATGTCTCCTCACGAAAGAGAAGAATATACCTCTGCTTTAAATGTTTTGTATGTTTATTTTGACAATGTTCCAAAATCTATTAATACTTTACTTAATCTTAATCACAATGATTTTTCTAAAGAACTAACCAATATTGTTCAAGTCCTATCAAAACAAATAACGAAAGAATAATATTCAATAATATATAGACTGCGTATATCCAGGTTGTTTCGTAGTCTATTTTTTTATGCCAATATATCAATACCACTATTCCTACTACTGTTATTATTACGATTCCGAGAATTACCCTAAACCAATTCATCTTCTTACTCCTTTTACGGTTTATTCGTTATTTCATTGCAAAAAAAATCAATGTCATTATAATTTACTCCATAATAGTTTTCTATTCTTTTTAATGTTGGAATATCTGGATAGGTAATTCCTTTTTCGTAATTTGCTAAAGTTTCTACACTAATTCCTATCCCCTTAGATGATTGTTCTTGAGTTTCGCCTCTATTTACTCTAATAGCTTTTAATGAATATCTCATTTTCTCACCTCTTTTCTAACGGTTTCCCCGTTTCATTGGTTGTATTATATATCACGGTTTTTCCGTTGTCAATAGTTTTTCCGTATTTTTTTTATTTTTTTCTTGATTTTTTTACGGATAAGTCGTATAATGTTACTGGGAGGTCATTATGAGCGATTTAGGAAATAAAGAAATTTTTGCGAAAAACTTGCAATACTACATGACATTAAATAATAAAACAAGGATTGACGTGTGTAGAGATTTAGAAATTCCATACTCTACATTTACTGATTGGTGTAATGCAAATATTTATCCAAGAATTGACAAAATACAATTATTAGCTAATTATTTTGGTATACAAAAATCTGATTTAGTTGAAAATAAATCTGATAAAGAAGTAAATAACTCTAATTCTGCCGTTGTATTCATTTATGGGACTATTCCTGCAGGAATACCTATGGAATGCATAGAAGATATTATTGATACCGAAGAAATATCTATAGATATGTTAAAAGGTGGAAAGCAATATTTTGGTTTGAAAGTAAAAGGAAATAGTATGGAACCAGAATATTTAGATGGAGATACTCTTATATTAGAAAAAGCTGATAACTGTGAAAGTGGAGATGACTGCGTTGTCATGGTAAATGGAAATGATGGAACATTTAAAAGGGTATTCAAAAATGAAAATGGTATAATCCTACAACCATTAAACCCAACATTTTCACCCAAAGTATATACAAATGAAGAAATAGAAAATTTACCAGTTAAAATTATTGGTGTTGTAGAAGAAATAAGAAGAAAAAAAAGAAGAAAATAAAGGAGATTTTTTATTATGCAATGTAAAAAATGTGGAAAAGAATGCATGGAAAGCGAATTAAAAAATGGGTTTTGTGAAGAGTGTTTAAAAAAATATGGAAAAAATCCTCAAGAATTAAAACTTGTTAATAATAATATTGCTAATACTCTTAAAATTTTAGTTTATATAATTATTATAATTGGAATAATATTAGCAATTGTTAGTTGCACCATAAACTTAATTTATGGAATATTAATATTTGTTTCTGCTCTTTTAAGTGCATTATTCCTTAGAGCTCTTGCAGAAATTATACAATTATTAGAAGATATAAAAAATAAATAGATAATGTATCCCTTGCCAAAGTTTTACATTATCTATCACATAACAACTCTTGAAAGAGTTTTATTAATTATACATTTATTTTTAGCTTCTTTCAAGAGAACAAATTTTTGGAAGGAGTTTTTTTATGTCAAAACGAGGTAACGGAGAAGGAACTATATATTATAGTGAAAAATTAAATAAATGGATTGGTCAATTTACAGCTGGTAGAAAAGCAGATGGAAAATTAAATCGTAAATCTATATATGGAAATACACGAAAAGAAGTTAAAGAAAAAATGACTAAAGCTTTGGCAGATGTTCAATCACAAAAATATATAGAAAAAAATGATATTACTTTAATTGAGTTAGCCAAAGAAATTATAGAAGATAAAAGAGATTCTAATCAAATTTCTTCTAATACTTATAAAAGAGCTACCTATACTCTTAAATATATTGAAAATGGGAATATTGCAAAAATGCCTATTCAAAAAATAAAAGCAAAAGATATAAAAGACTTTTTAAAAACTATTACTATATATGCTAATTCTACAATAGAAAAAATATATCAGCTTTTAGGTCAAACTTTTAGAAGAGCTATAGAAAGAGATTATATAATAAAAAATCCTATGCTCTTTGAAGAAGTCAAAAAGCCAAAATCAGACAAATTAGATAAAGAGGTAATATCTTTATCTATTGAAGAAGAAAAAAAGCTAATTAATATCGTTTCAACAGAAAATAAAGAATATAAAAATATAATATTATTAATGATTTTTACAGGAATGAGAATTGGAGAAGTTTTGGCATTAAAAGTTAATGATTTTGATGAAAATTACATATATGTTTCTACAACCATAACTCGAGATGAAAATGATAAATCGATTTTAGGTAAAAAAACAAAAACAAATACTTCTAGGAGATCCATAACAATAAATTCTACAATTAAAAAAATATTAGATAACGCACTTAGTAATGCAATGGAAAATAAAAATAATTTATTATTTTGTGATAAAAAAACAAAAGAAATAATAAAACCTTTTGAAGTAAATTCTTATTTAAATAGAGTAAATAAAAAATATAATATTGCTAATAATATCCATAATCATATGTTAAGACATACCTATGCTACCCGCTGCATTGAATCTGGTATGAATATAAAAGTATTATCTAAAAAATTAGGACACAAAAATATTCAAACCACACTAAATACATATGCCTCTGTATTAGATAAGTTTGAATCCCAAGAAGATGATAAATTGGATAAATATTTATTAGCTAATAATATAAAAATAAGCTAGTTGCATTAAAATTGCATTATTTTAGTCTTTAAAATCTCTATACCTTATTGTATTTTCAATGGTTATAGGGATTTTTATCTATGGTGGAGATGAGGAGAGTCGAACTCCTGTCCATAATACCTTCCACATAAAATTCTACAAGTTTAGTTTGTTTTTTATATTCATTTTGCTAACACCAACAAACAGGTTTTAGCAAAATATATTCTTTAAATTACCCTCTACCTTCAAGAAAAAAGTAGATTTGTTTCCCAACTAATATGACACTTTATCTAAATACATTGGGGATATCTAGTAAAGTGTAGCCGCAACTTAGGCAGCTAATGCTAATTCGTTTCTATCAGCGTTTATATTTAATTTTGCTTTTTTATAGTGGCCAAAGCAACCATCCACTACTTGCTATCTATGCTTCTAGTAGTATGTCGAAAACCAATACATCCCCGACTACCTTTTTATTATACTATATATTTATTTTATTATCAAGTAAATAGAGGTTATTAAATATAATAACCTCTATTTACTAAGCTTTATTCTCTCCTATAAAGATAGTATAAAATAATTGATATTATTAATAATATAATTGCAATATTATACTTTCCTACTTTTGAAAATGTAAAACATAGTATGAAAGACAAGAATATTAATGCCTTTACTATTTTTATTTTCCGTTTATTTTCTTCTTGAAAAAATAAAGCTATAAACAATAATGAAATAATTGTAGTGATAATAATATTTATGCTGCCTAGATTCATATTGTTCCTCCTTTAATTTCTATCACAAACAAATTTAGTTACTCTACTAAATTTTTTTACAATTAGTATTTTTATTATATCACATTTTATAGATTTATACATAATATATTCTAGGTGATTTTATGGCTATAGTAAAAACTAATATTAATTATACTCATTCAAATATGATGAATGATATTCATGAATTATTAATTTCATATCCTTTTATACAAAAGCAGACTGTTGGATATAGTGTTTTAGGCAAACCCATTCCTGTACTTAGACTTCGGGCGTGGTACAAAAAGAGTATTTTATTCAGGAAGTATTCATGGAAATGAATGGATAACAACTGTATTACTTATGAAATTTGTTGAAGATTACTGCATAGCTTATAACAATAATTCCAGTATTTATGGATATAGAATAAGAGATTTGTTTAAAAAAGTTTCTATTTATATAATGCCAATGGTGAATCCTGATGGTGTAGACTTGGTTACTGGATATTATTCACCAACTAGTAGTATCTATCGTTCTTTTAAAAATATCGCCGCTTCTTTCCCCGATATTCCTTTTCCTTCAGGTTGGAAATCGAATTTTAACGGCGTAGATTTAAACCTACAATTTCCTGCTGGCTGGAAACAAGCAAAAGAAATCAAATATGCACAAGGATTTAATAAACCAGCTCCTCGTGATTTTGTAGGATATGGTCCTTTAACAGAAAGAGAAAGTTTTGCAATCTATGATTTTACCATTGCATACAATTTTAGTTTAGTAATTTCTTTCCATACACAAGGGAAAGAAATATATTGGAACTTTCAAAATATTAATCCACCTCGTCGGATTTGAAATTGGTCAAAAATTTGCAAACGCTAGTGGTTACAAATTAGCTAATACTCCATATAACTCTAGTTTTGCAGGATATAAAGATTGGTTTATTCAAGATTATAACAGGCCAGGTTATACTATAGAAGCTTGTATTGGAACCAATCCTCTACCAATTTCACAATTTGATCAAATATATAAAGATAATATAGGTATTTTAATTTTAGGTGCTGTTTCCTAAATTATAAAAGAAAACAAGAATCTTCTTGTTTTCTTTTATAATTCCATTTTTTCTTTAAATTCATCAAAATACCATTTATTTAAACTTCTTCTATTTTTAAATACTAGTATTTTTTTATCTTTATTCTCCATTATTATTTTTTTTACTTCTTTTCCTTTTGTCCATCTCCATGTCAAAACCATTTTAATAAAATTCCAATCCATCTTTTCTTTACATCCAGGAATCTCTGGTCTTTCTTTACCTTTATCTTTAAAATATCTAGTTAAGATTCCATTTAATCTTGATATTGTTGAATAATCTAAAAATATCACTAAATCAGCTTTATTAATTCTTTCTTGCAAAGTACTTTTATAAGTACCATCAATTACCCATTTTTCTTCATTTGCTCTTTTAAGTATTATTCTATCTCTTTCTTTTGTATCTCTTGTTTTCCAATTTTCTAGATGATGTATACCGTCTATATGGTATATTGGTACATTCAATCTTCTTCCTAAATTATTTGTAAGTGTTGTTTTTCCAGTTCCAGACCCTCCTACTACTGCAATTTTTTTCACATTTTCTAACAAAACAAATTACCTCCTTTTATCTAAGTAGTATAAAATATTTTGTAATTCTTTTTTAATCTACAATATAATTATATTTTTGTCAATATTAATAGGCTGCTAGATTTCTCTAATAACCTATTTTTACAATTTATTAATATCAATTCTTACATTATCATATATAATCTCTTCTAATGAAAATCCTTGTAATTTAAGTGTATCACCAGCATTTAGTTTTAATATAAAACTACTTGTTAAAGTCATTCTATTATTTACATTATCAGTCAATACTGGAGATTCATTTTGTGTACTAGTAACACCTGCATCATTTACCAGTATTATTGCATTAAAATTAAATATTCCTGTTCTTTCCAATCTTCCAAATAATTGATATGATATTCTATAAAATCCCGTTTCATTAATATTTATTGTATTACTTCCAGGGTCATGGGTAATTGCAGTTCCTTCTGTTATCTCATTTTTACTAAAATTAATTGTTGCAATTCCTATGTCTGTGTTATCTCCCGGTTCTGCAATAGCTGTTAATATATTTTTTGGTTGAGATGGATTAGTTGCCATTATTATTACTATAACAATTAAAAACAATATTATTACACCAGCAGAAATTATTTTTGTCCACTTACAAAAGTCACATTCACAATTCATAATACACCTCCTAATATATATTATGAATATTCTTTTACTTTGATTAATAGAAAAAGGAAGATTTTATTAAAATCTCCCTTATTTTTTATTTTGTTATCCATTTTATTAAATTTAAATTTGCTGGTTCTAATATCATTTCATGTTTAGGCATTACTCTGAATGTATACCCATAATTTCCACCAGTTTTTAATTCTATTTTTGCCGTATAATAATATTTTCTTTCTTCTTCACTTGATTCAGTTAATGTCATAGGAACTATATTCACATCTTCTACAATTCCATTATCTAATATTTTTCCATAATATACTTCAACTGTTATATTATCTACATCTATATTAGGTAATTCAACTTCACAACCTACTTCTATATTATTACCTGCATCTATAGTTATATTATCTAAATTATTTACTTGATTTATTTTTAAATCTTTCCAGTTAGTATATAAATCTCTTTTCCACATATTGTATTCAGCAACGTTATCTATATCTGTATAATATTTCTTTGTTAAATTCATAAGTGGAATATAGTAATTATTTGTATAATCAACTAACATTCTCGCAGTACTATATTTTCCTCCTGTAGATACAATAGAATTTTTCATTAACTCTAGCCATTTTTTTGACATTCCTTTTTCATCTTTTTCATAATATGTAGGAATGATTTTTTCTTCTAATGTTCTATACATACTTTGGCTATCAGCAATATCTTGTGCTTCATAAGAATCATATTCAGCATTAGTTCCTATTGTCCATCCATTTTCTTGGTTATATCCTTCAGCCCACCATCCATCTAATACACTGAAATTTATAACTCCATTAACAGAAGCTTTTTGTCCTGATGTACCAGATGCTTCCATTGGTCTTCTTGGATTGTTTAACCATACATCTACACCACTTACTAAATATCTTGACATTGCTATATTATAGTTTTCTAATAAGAATATTTTTCCTTTAAATTGTGGCATCATAGATACTTGATGTATATATTTGATTAAATCTTGACCTTCTTTATCTGCTGGATGTGCTTTTCCTGCAAATATCAATTGTACTGGTCTTTCAGAATTATTTATAATTTGAGTAATTCTTTCAAGATCTTTAAATATTAAAGTAGCTCTTTTATATGTTGCAAATCTTCTTGCAAATCCTATTGTTAATGCATTTGGATTTATTTTTGATACTATTTCATTTATTTCTTCATAGCTATAACCAGAACGTCTTAATCTTTCAGTTGTATTATCTTTAACTAATTTTAGTAATTTAATTTTTCTATCATTATGAATACTCCACAATTTTTCATCTGGAATATTTCTTATTTTTTCCCATACATAATCTTGATGCATATTGTCTTGCCAATATGGAATCATATATTTATTATATAATTCTTTTAATCTAGGAGCTAACCATGAACATGTATGAATTCCATTTGTAACATATCCAATTGGAGATTCGTTTGCTGCAATTTCAGGCCATACTTCCCCAAATAGCTCTCTTGAAACAGCTCCATGAAGTTTACTAACACCATTTTTCTTTCCAGCAATTTTTAATGCTAAGATCCCCATATTAAATCCATTGTCTAATTCTTTACAAGGTTTCATTCCAAGTTTTAAAAATTCTTCTCTTGATAATCCTAATCTTGGCCAAAAATCTTTAAAATATTTTTCTACTAAATCTAATGGGAATATATCATTTCCTGCTGGTACAGGTGTATGTGTTGTAAATACCGTCTTAGAAGTTGCTATATCTTTTGCCACCTCAAAAGATACTTGTTTTTCTTTTATTATATTTTTTATAATTTCTAATGTTAAAAATGCTGAATGTCCTTCATTCATGTGATAAACTGTTGGATTTAATTTTAAATATCTTGTTAGTAATTCAACTCCTGCTTGTCCTAAAACTATTTCTTGGCGAATTCTCATTTCTTGATCTCCACCATATAATCTTAATGTAACATCTCTATCTTCTGGATTATTTTTATCAATATCAGAATCTAATAGATATAGTGTTACTCTTCCTACATTTACTTTCCAAACTTTTAAATATAGTCTTCTTTTTGGAAATTTAACATACATTATTAAATCTTCGCCATTCTCATCTTTTGCAGGATTTATAGGCAAATTGTATAAATCTATATTTTTATATTCTGTTTCTTGCCCTCCAGCTCCATTTATTTTTTGATTGAAATATCCATTTTTATATAATAATCCTACTGCAACTAATGGAATTCCTAAATCACTTGCTGATTTTAAATGGTCACCTGACAATATTCCAAGACCACCAGAATATATTGGTATAGTTTGATCTAAACCATACTCAGCTGAAAAATATGCTATTAAATCATTTTTATTTTCAGGATATTTATTACTAAACCATGTTGATTTACTATTCATATATCCTTCATAATCACTTACAATTTTATCATATTCTTTTAAGAAAGCGATATCTTTTGCTGCTTTTTCTATTCTCTCTTGTGATACATGTTTTAAAAATTTTACTGGATTTTTTTCAGATTGTTCCCATAAATCTCTATCTATACTTTGAAATAGTCTTAAAAACTCTGTATTCCAAGACCACCATAAATTATTTGCTATTTCTGATAATTTCTCTATTCTTTTAGGTAATTGTGGATTTACCGTAATTCTATTAAAAACATACATTTTATCGTTCCTCCTTCGTATCTTTAAAGCTTTTTTCTATAATCGTAATTTTACATATATATTATCTATTAAATATATTTATTTGTCAAATGTTTTTTTAAGTTTTTACAAATAAATAAAAAACCTTATTTTATAAGGTCTTTTATTTATATTTAAAATATTCTTAAAATATCATTATATGTTATATATAGTGATAAAGTTATTAGTATTGCAAACCCCAGAAGCTGTATATTTATCTCTGTTTCTTCTTTCATTGGTTTTCTTCTTATTGCTTCTATTATTAATATTAATAGTTTTCCACCATCTAAAGCAGGTATTGGAAGTAAATTTGTTACACCCAAAGATAAAGAAATCAAAGCCATCATTTGTAGGAATTCTATTATTCCATCTGTTTTAGATATCATTTCAGATATTCCAACTGGCCCCATCATTTGATCTACTCCAACATTACCTGTAAATAATTGTTTTAAATTATCTACTAATGAAATAACAAATTCCCTTGTAACCATTCCTCCATTTATAAGTCTATTTATTAAAGTGTCTTCTGCCATTTTGAAATTTATACCTAAATAGTATGTTGGAACGGTATCTGAGATTAAATCAATTTCAATTTCTTCTTCTCCTCTTTCTAATCTTATTTTTATTGATTCTTTCTCTTTATTTTGACTTATAGTTTCTATAGCTTTGTTAGTATCTTCTCCTATTTCTACTCCTTCAATTTCAATTATTTTGTCGTTTGTTTTTATGCCTTGTCTTTCAGCTGCACTATTTTTATCCATTGCAACAACTTTGCACTCATCATCTAAATATATTCCTGTAACTTTAGTATCAACTTTAGTTGGTTTTAAATTTAATTCTTGTTTTTCTCCATTTCTTTCTATTTCTAGTTTTATTTCTTCTCCATTATTATTTTCTAAAGCCTTATCTATATCATATTTACTTCTCACATCATTATCATTTATTTTTGTTATTATATCTCCTGATTGTATTCCAACTTCACTTGCTGCATAATTTTCTATAACACTATCAACTTGATTTGATACATATGTACTAGTCATAGTAGCTAATATAAAATATACTATTAATGCAAATATAATATTTACAGTAGCTCCAGCTATTACAATTGCAATTCTTTTTGGAATGCTAGCTTTTGAAAAAGATCTACTATCTTCTGACCTTTCATCTTCTCCTTCCATACTAACAAATCCACCGAAGTGGAATTAGTCTTAGTGCATATTTAGTTTCTTTTCCTTGTTTTTTCCAAATAGTAGGTCCAAATCCTATTGCAAATTCATTTACTTTTATTTTGCAAAGTTTTGCAATAGAAAAATGGCCTAACTCATGGATAAATATTAGAAAACCTAATAAAACTATAATCTTAATTGCAGCTATTAAAAATCCTATCAAAGTTTTCCTCCTTTTAAATTATTACTTTATTATAGTAATGTAAATAAAGCATATGCAAATGGTGCTAAAAATATTAAGCTATCTATTCTATCAAGCATTCCTCCGATGTCCTGGAATTAAGTTACTAAAGTCTTTTATTCCTACAAATCTTTTTATACTAGATGCTGCAAAATCTCCTATTTGCCCAACTAAACTTAATATTATTCCTATTCCTGTAATGTATAAATATGAATAATTCATTCCCCAATATGTATTAGCTACATATGTGTATGCAAGCATCAAAACAAGAGCACCTATGGTTCCACCTATACATCCTTCTATTGATTTCTTAGGACTTACTTTGCTAAATTTATGTTTTCCAAAATATTTTCCAACAAAATATGCAAATATATCAGTTCCCCAAGCTGCAAATATTGCATACCATATCAATATATTTCCATTTTCCATACCATTAATAAATGCTACAAACATTATGAAAAATACCACATAAAAAATTCCTAAAAAAGTATATGCAATATCTTTAAAAGATGTTTTCATTTCAGTAGCAATTACTTGTGCAAATAATATTATTAATATTGTTGGTACTGCTAATGTTACTACCATATTCAAATATGATGTTGGTATCAAGTGTATTATCATTATACTAAAACAACTTAAATACCCTAACCATTTTACTGGTTTTGATACCTTTGATACAGCATTTAAATACTCATTCATTGCCAGTAATGCAATGATTGCTAAAGCTATATCTACAAATACTTTATCGCCTATCAATAATATTATTAAAACTAAAGGAAAACCAAGTAATCCTGAAGTAATTCTTTTTATATCCATTATTTTCTCTCCTATGTTCATTATTATTTTAATTCGCCCCAAATTTTCTTGTTCTTTTTTGATATTCTATTATTGCATTATCTAAGTCTTCTTCTTCAAAATCTGGCCAATTTTTATCTATAAATAAAAATTCTGAATATACTAATTGCCATGGTAAAAAATTACTTAATCTTAATTCTCCACTTGTTCTTATCAGTAAATCTGGATCTGGTTGACCATTAGTATATAAATTGTTAGAAACAACTTCTTCTGTTATATTATTAATGTCTAATTTGTTTTCTTTTACATCTTCAGCAATTTTCTTTATTGCTCTTATTATTTCATCTCTTCCTCCATAATTTAATGCTATATTAAAAGTAACGCCTGTATTATCTTTTGTCCTTTCCATACATTTTTTTATACTTTTTTGCATTCCATCTGAAAGAGCTGTTATATCTCCTAAGATTTTCACTCTTATATTTTCTGTATCTGCTCTCTTACTATAATCATCTAAATAGTTTTGAAGTAATAGCATCAAAGCTTTTACTTCATCTTCTGCTCTTTTCCAATTTTCAGTAGAAAAAGCATATACAGTAATATGTTTTAATCCTATTTTATTTGCATATCTTACTATTTTTTCTAAAGTTTTAGCTCCCTCTTTATGTCCATAGCTGGCTGGCTTTCCTTGTTTTTTTGCCCATCTTCTATTTCCATCCATTATAATAGCTATATGCTTTGGCATATCTTCCTCTTTGAACTTCATTTTTTCTCCTCTATTATTTATTTCTATTTTTTATGTATATAGCCAATTCTTTTAAGAATTCTGCTTTTTCTCCATATTCTTGTAATTCTTCTAACGCCTCATTTGTTATTCTATCTAATTTATCTTTTGCACCTTGCAAACCAAATTTTGTAACATAAGTACATTTTTCTAATTCTTTATCATTTCCTACTGGTTTACCTAATATTTCTTCATTACCTTCTTCACTTAAAATATCATCTTTTATTTGAAAAGCCAATCCTATTTTTTCAGCATAATTAGTTAATTTTTCTAAATCTCTTTCTGGACAATTTGCAAGTATTGCTCCCATTCTTACGCAAAGTTTTAACAAAGCTCCTGTCTTATTTTTATGTATATATTCTAGTGCTTCTTCATTAATGTTCTTACCTTCAACTTCAGTATCAACATATTCTCCTGCAATCATTCTATCTACCGCTTTTGAAAATTCATTAAATACATTTATCTTTTTTTTCAATTCTTCTATATTTAAAGTATTTTTCAAATCATTACTTATTACAATATATGCATTATTTAGCAATCCATCACCTGCAAGAATTGCCGTTGCTTCATTAAACTTTTTATGATTAGTTGGCTTTCCATGTCTAAAATCATCATTATCAATTCCGAGGTAAATCATCATGTATTAAAGAAAAATTATGTACCATTTCAATAGCAACTGCATATGGCATACATTTTTCTATATTCATATCAAATATTTTATATGTACTAAGAACTAATATAGGTCTTAACCTCTTTCCTCCAGCCATCAAGCTGTATTCCATAGAATTATTCAATACTTGTTCTAAACATTTATCAGTTCTTATATATTTTTTTAATTCGCAATTAACTATTTCTTGAAAACTCTTTAACTCTTCTTTAAACCCCATTAATTTCTCCCCAATTTCTAAACAGACATTACTTCTTTTTCTTTTTTCTCTAATATTTGCTCAATTTCTTCTATCTTTTTGTCTGTCATTTTTTGAATTTCATTTTCAGCATTTTTTAATTCATCTTCTGTCATTATTCCTTCTTTTTGTTCAGCTTTTGCTGTATCCATGCCTTCTCTTCTTATAGCTCTTATTGATACTTTTGCTTCTTCTGCCATTTTTCTTATATCTTTTACTATTTCTTTTCTTCTTTCTTCATTTAATTCAGGGAAAGCTAGTCTTATTACTTTTCCATCATTATTTGGGTTAATTCCTATATCAGAGGCAAGTATAGCTTTTTCAATTTCTTTTAAAATACTCATATCCCATGGTTGAATAACTATTAATCTAGCTTCTGGTACTGAAACACCTGCTACTTGATTAATTGGTGTAGGTGTACCATAATAATCTATTTTTACCTTATTTAATATTGCAGGGTTAGCTCTTCCTGCTCTTACTTCTGCTAATCTTTCACTATATACACTTATTGATTTCTCCATTTTTTCTTTTAAATTTGTATAATCCATAATTCTCTCTCCTTTATTATTTATTAAAAATATTTTATATTATATCTCTATGAAACTATAGTTCCTATTTTTTCACCTTTTACTGCTCTTACTATATTTTCTGGATCTGCAATTCCGAATACAAGTAAAGGCATATTATTATCTCTGCACATTGCAGTAGCTGTTGAATCCATAACTTTCAAGTTTTTTTCCAAAACTTCCATGTATGATATTTTTTCATATTTAGTTGCACTTGGATTTTGTTTTGGATCATCTGAATATACTGCATCAATTGCTTTTCCAAGTAAAATTATATCAGCTTTTATTTCAGTTGCTCTAAGTACTGCAGCTGTATCTGTAGTAAAATATGGATGACCTGTACCACATGCAAAAACAACTACTCTTCCTCTTCTCAAATGCTTTTCTGCTTTTCTTTGAATAAATGGTTCTGCAATTTCTCTCATTTCAATCGCTGTTTGTACTCTTGTAAATACTCCTCTAGCTTCTAATGCATCTTGAAGTGCTAATCCATTCATTGCCGTAGCAAGCATTCCCATATAATCAGCTGTTGTCCTTTCCATTTGATGTCCATTTCTGCCCCTCCAGAAATTTCCTCCACCAACTACAATAGCTACTTCTACTCCCATTTCAACTATCTCTTTAACTTTATCACATATTTTTCCTACTGTTTCTACATCAACACCTGTCTTTTGTTCTCCTGCTAAAGCCTCTCCACTAAGCTTTAGTAATACTCTTTTATATTTTAATTCTGGCAAGTTTTCCACTCTCCTTAATATATTTTTTAATCATGGCTATTTTATCATATATTCTAAAAAAAAACAGTATTTTTTTTATATTTTATTAATTTTTCAACAAAAAAAGAAAGAGCTTAAACTCTTTCTTAGTATTTTTATTCTATTTTAATTGTTTCATAACTTCTTCTGCAAAATTTTCTTCTTTTTTCTCTATTCCTTCACCTTTTTCAAATCTTGCAAATCCTGCAACTTCACTATCATTTTCTTTTAATAATTGTGAAATTTTGATATCTGGATTTTTAACAAAAGCTTGATCTACTAAGCAAATTTCTTCGAAGAATTTTCTAATTCTTCCTTGAACTATTTTTTCTGCTATAGCTTCAGGTTTTCCTTCATTCATTGTTTGTGCTTTTAAAATTTCTTTTTCTTTTTCTAATCTGTCAGCTGGAACTGAAGCTTCATCTAAATATTCAGGTCTTGCAGCTGCTATTTGCATGCAAACATCTCTTGCAACTTCTTTATTACCTTTTTTCATATTTACAAGTACAGCTATCTTTCCATCACCATGAATATATTTTTCAACCAAACCTTCTGATTCGAATCTTTCGAATCTTCTAATATTCATGTTTTCTCCTATTGTAGCTATTTTGTCCACTAATACTTCATTAACAGTTTTTCCTGGTACTTCAATTGAGTCTTGTGCTAATAGCTCTTCAACTGTTTTTGGATTTTTCTCAACAACTTGTTTTGCTAAATTTAAAACAAAAGTTTTAAATTCTTCATTTTTAGCAACAAAGTCTGTTTCTGAGTTTACTTCTACTACAGCTCCTACTTTTCCATCTTCTGAAACATAAGCTTCTACTAAACCTTCTGCTGCTACTCTTCCTGATTTTTTAGCTGCTTTTGCTATTCCTCTTTCTCTTAAAAGTTCCATAGCTTTTTCCATATCTCCATCTGTTTCAGTTAAAACTTTTTTGCAGTCCATCATTCCTGCACCTGTTTTTTCTCTTAATTCTTTTACTAAACTTGCTGTAACCATTATATTTTTCCTCCTTTTATTAAATTAAAAAGAGTAGAGCAGAAAAGCACTACTCTTCTTTATCTTTATTATTCACTAACTTCTTCATTTTCTGCATTTTCAACAACTTCTTCAATGCTTGTTGCTTCTTCAGGTGGTTCTTGTTCTTCAGTTCCTACTTCAAAGCTTTCTCCTTGTTTTCCTTCGATAACTGCATTTGCCATAACATCTGCAATTAGTTTAACAGCACGAATTGCGTCGTCGTTTCCAGGAATTGCATAATCCACTTCTTCTGGATTGCAGTTTGTATCTACTAATCCTACAACTGGAATACCTAATTTTTTAGCTTCTAATATAGCTATTCTTTCTTTTTTAGGATCAACTAAGAAAATAACTCCTGGTAATTCTTCCATATCTTTAATTCCACCTAAGTTTCTTTCTAGTTTTTCCATTTCTTTCTTTAATAGAATTACTTCTTTTTTAGGTAATACATCAAATGTACCATCTTGTTCCATTGCTTCTAAGTCTTTTAATCTTTGTACTCTTTTTCTGATTGTACCAAAGTTTGTAAACATTCCACCTAACCATCTTTGATCAACATAGTACATTCCACATTTTAATGCTGCTTCCTTCATGCATTCTTGTGCTTGTTTTTTAGTTCCTACAAATAGAACTGTTTTTCCTTCTTCAACTTGTTCTTTTATAAAAGCATAAGCCTCATCTAATTTTTTTGATGTCTTTTGTAAATCAATTATATGGATTCCATTTCTAGCTTGAAAAATATATTCTGCCATTTTAGGATCCCATCTTCTTGTTTGATGTCCGAAATGAACACCAGCTTCTAGTAATTGTTTCATTGCAACTACTGCCATTTTAAATTCCTCCCTTTTTG
>CAMFER010000003.1 GCA_945949485.1 uncultured Clostridium sp.
AAGTAATCTAGGAAAAACATACAGCAAACAAGACCAAGAACCAACAATAAATGGACCATATCTACTAAAAGTGAAAACAGCAACAGAAGAAAAAACAGTGATGTTAGGAGTTCATAGCCTATATGCAGTAGATACTTATGCAGATTGGATGGTAACAGAAGAATATGCCAAAATAAATGGAGCAACTCTAGACCAATTATTAGATGGAAATACAATAGAAGAAATATATGCACTGATAGGACAAATGCAAAAAGAATATGAAGAAACAGAAGATTATACAGAAAGAGTAAATAACAATGGAGGCTTCTTTATAGGAAGATATGAAGCTAGTAACAATAATGGAAATATGATAGTTAAAAAAGATAAAACATCTTGGAACTATGTATCATATACAACAGCATTAGAAAAATGTACAAGTAAATATACAGGAAAAAGTTATACGAGTTCATTATTAACAGGAGCAGCATGGGATAGAACGCTAGGATGGATATATGAAACAGGAAATAAAACAGAAATGCAAATAGTAGGAGATAGTAAAGATTGGGGAAACTACAATGATGATACATTTTCAGGAACAACAGGATTAATAAATACAGGTTCAAAAGAAGAAACAAAAGCGAATAATATATATGATTTAGCAGGAAATGTAAGGGAATGGACAACAGAAGCTGTGTTACCTGATGACCAAGTTTATAGAGGAGGCGGTTTCGGCGATGGCGGCCGTCCTAGTTACGATCGTCTCGACTATTCTCCAGACTGTACTGTCAGCCAAATCGGCTTCCGCCCAGCAATATATTTGTAGGACTGAGTGCTGTAAAAACTAAAATTTAAACATGTAGAAAAGTTGTTTTAAAAGTTAATATTAAACAAAAAGCTATTGGTATAATAAATGTACTATTGTATTTTTTTATTTAATATTTTTAGTTGAAGGAGATTTCTTATGAATATAATTTCAAGTAAAGATAATGAATTGGTAAAGTCAGTAAAAAAACTAAAAGAGAAGAAATATAGGGATTTAGAGAATGCATATATTGTAGAAGGAATAAAAATGGTAAAAGAAGCAATCATGGAAAAAGCTTCAATTAGACAAATAATATTATGTGATGACTGTGAAAAATCTGATAGCATATCAAAAGAACTAATGTATGAAATAGCAAAATATGATTGTGTATCAGTAACAGCAAAAGTATTTAAATATATAACAGAAGTTCAAACTCCACAAGGAGTATTAGCTGTTGTAGAGAAAAAGTCTAACAAATATGACATAGACTACAATGATGATATAATTGTAGCTTTAGATGATGTACAAGACCCAGGAAATTTAGGAACAATACTAAGAACTTTAGATAGTGTGGGAATTAAACAAGTTATTGTATCTAAAAAAACTGCAGATGCATATAATCCTAAAGTTGTAAGATCAACAATGGGAGCAATATTTAGAATTAATATAATTGAAAGTGATGATTTAGAAAAAACATTAAAAGAAATAAGAAAAAATAAGTTTAAAATTGTTGTATCGTCATTACAAACAAATAATAGTATATATGATATAGATTACAAAAAGAAAGTAATTGTAGTAGGAAATGAGGCAAATGGTGTAGAAAAAAATATTCAAGAGATGGCAGATGAGAAAATAAAAATACCAATGCTTGGAAAAACAGAAAGTCTAAATGCTTCAGTTGCAACAGGTATCATATTATATGAATATGTAAGACAAAAATTAGGAAAATAAGAAAGAAGGAAAAAATATGAAAATGCATATAGTTATGGTTGAGCCAGAAATTCCTCAAAACACAGGAAATATTGCAAGAACATGTGCAATAACAGGAGCTAAACTTCACTTGGTTCACCCATTGGGATTTAAAATAGATGATAAATCAATAAAAAGAGCAGGTTTAGATTATTGGGATAAACTTGAAATAGAAGAACATAACTCATTAGAAGAATTTTTAAAGAAATATAAACCAGAAGAAAATAATATGTTTTTTGCTACAACAAAAGGAAAAACAAAATATACAGATATAGATTATTCTAAAATGGATGAAGTTTTTGTACTATACGGAAAAGAGACAAAAGGATTACCAGAATGGCTTTTAGAAAAATATTTAAATACTAAAACTATTAGAATACCAATGCTTCCAACATTAAGGTCATTAAATCTATCTAATTCAGTGGCAATCATAACATATGAAATATTAAGACAAAAGAATTTTGAAGATTTACAAGAAATAAGTACATATTTTGATTAATGAAATGGAGAAGTTTGTAAAAATACTTGCAAACTTTTTCTTTTTGTGTTTTAATATATACATAAATTTATTAGATTCTTAAATATTTTAAATTAATTCTAAAATTAAAATTTAAATCAAAATTTTAAATCAAAAATATCCAAAAAATTAATATATTCTAAAGAAGAGAGGTGATAGAAAAATCAGGTCTTTTACATATTCTGATTATATAAAATGTATTCATACTTTAAAATTACAGAATATATATCAAGTTAAAGAAGAAAAAACTAAATATATTGTAGAAAAAGATTATAAAACTAGAAATGAGATAATTAACAAAAAAGAATTAATAGATGTGCTAGATAATAATAAAGAGATGGCAAATCTTATAAATACATATCTAACACCTAAAAAAAGAATAAAGGAAAATTCATTGCAAAAGGTAAACGTTGAATATATAAATAAAAGATATACAAATGATAAGATAGATTTGATATATAAATGGAAAAAAGAAGAAGTAATTTTTTTAATAAAGTATCAATTTGATTTAGATGATAATTTACCATTAAAAATACTTAGTTATTGTATAGATATAATGAGAGAAGGGATAAAAAATTCAAAACAAAAAAATATAATTTATCCAATAGTAGTACCAATAGTTGTATATGTTAATAATAAAAAATGTAAGGTTACAAATAATTTTAAATACATACAAATAGAAGATAGTATGTATAGAAAATATAAAATAGATATGAAGTATAATTTGATTGATATAAATAGATTATCTACTAGTTTTTTATTAAATAATAGGAGTATATTTGGATATATAATGTTACTACTAAAATCAGAAGACAAAGATAAGTTTGAAAAGAACTTAAATATAATATTAAAAATAGAAAAAAAGAATAAAGAACTATATGAGAAAATAATAAAAATATTTAATTTAGAAAGTGAGGTGCAAAGAAGCAAAATAAATACATTAAGAAAATTAAAGTATTTATTAGAAAATAAAGATTTATAAAAAATAAAAAAATAATATCAAATAGTTGATAAATAGAAAAAGCCTAGAAGAGAAAATGTATAAGTTTCTTATCTAGGCTTTATATATTTATTTTACAAGAACCAAAAATATTGTTTTACATAAAATATAATATAACAATATGTGAAGGAGGAAAAAATGAAAAATATATTAGAAGTAAAAAACGTTAGTAAAACCTATCAAACAAAAAAAGATGAAGTTAAAGCACTTGATAATGTTAGTTTTAGAGTAAAGGAAGGAGAATTTGTAAGTATAATTGGGCCAAGTGGATGTGGTAAATCAACACTTCTTTCAATAATTACAGGATTAGAAGAAAAAACAGCTGGAGAAATATACATAGAAGGAGAGTTAGTAAATAATATTTCAGATAAAATTGGATATATGCTTCAAAGAGATTGTTTACTTGAATGGAAAACAATAATGGATAATATCTTATTCGGACTAGAAATAAAAGAAAAAGGCAAAGTAAAACAAGAAGACAAAAAATATGCAGAAGAATTACTAAAAAAATATAACTTATATGAATTTAAAGATAAATATCCTTCAGAACTATCAGGGGGAATGAGGCAGAGAGTTGCATTAATTAGAACTTTAACAATCAGGCCCAAAATATTACTATTAGATGAAGCTTTTTCAGCATTAGATTATCAAACAAGAATCATGGTAACAAATGACATATATAAAATACTAAGAAAAGAAAAAATCACAGCAGTTATAGTTACTCATGATATTTCAGAAGCAATAAGTATGTCTGATAGAATATTAGTTTTAAGCAAAAGACCAGGAAGAGTAAAAGATATTCAAAAAATAGAATTTGATATAGAAAATAGAAATCCAATAAATTGTAGAGAAAGCCCAAAATTTAGCAAGTACTTTGATACTTTATGGAAGGAGTTGGGGATAGATTGAATAATTTAGTCATGTCAAAAGAAAGAAAAAAGTATTTGAAAAATATAAAGAAAAATAAATATTTAGTATTTATAACACAAGTAGGATTATTAATAGCTTTTCTTGCAATATGGGAAGTATTAGCGAATTATGAAATAATAGATAGTTTCATAACCAGCAAACCAAGCCAAATATATGAAACATTTATAAGTCTATTTTCTGATAATCTATTAAAACATGTATGGGTTACAACATATGAAACATTAGTTGGATTTTTACTAGGAACTTTTTTAGGAATAATAATTGCAATAATACTTTGGTGGTCAGAATTTATATCAAAAGTTGCGGAACCATATTTAGTAGTACTAAATAGTCTTCCAAAAGTAGCATTACGGACCAGTAATAATAATATGGGTAGGAGCAGGAACACCAGCAATTATAACTATGGCAATATCAATATCACTAATAGTAACAATATTAGAAAATTTAAATGGATTTACAAAAACAGATAAAGAACTAATAAAAATGGCAAAAACATTTAATGCAACTAAATATCAGATATTAACCAAAATAGTAATACCTTCAAATTTATCAACATTTATAAACTCACTAAAAGTTAATATTGGATTATCACTAGTTGGCGTAATATCAGGAGAGTTTTTAGTATCAAAAGCAGGATTAGGATATTTAATTGTATATGGAGGTCAGGTATTTAAACTAGATTTAGTAATGACAAGTGTAATAATCTTAGGAATAGTTTCAGGTTTAATGTATTTAGCAGTATTGTTATTAGAAAAGTTTATTATAAAAACTAAAAAATTTAAATAAGGAGTGATTTAGAATTGAAAAAAAGAATGTTTGTAATAGCTATAATAATATTAATTGTAGCTATGGCACTAGGAATTTATGGAGTAAATAAAAAACAAAACCAAGATAATGGTATTACAACAGTAAAAGTAAATGAAGTAACAAGATCAGTATTTTATGCACCACAATATGTGGCGATAAATAATGGATATTTTGAAAAAAGAGGGATAAATATAGAACTTACAACAGGTCAAGGAGCAGATGCAGTGATGACGGCAGTATTAAGTAACCAATGTGATATAGGATTTGCTGGACCAGAAGCATCAATATATGTATATAACGAAGGAAAAGAAGACCATACACAAGTATTTGCACAAATGACTAAAAAAGATGGTTCATTTCTAATTGCAAGAAATGATACAGAAAACTTTAGTTGGCAAGATTTAAAAGGAAAAACAGTAATACCAGGAAGAAAAGGTGGAGTACCATATATGACACTAGAATATGTGTTAAGACAAAATGGTATAGACCCAGAAACAGATGTAGTATTAGATGATAGTATAAAATTTGACTTAATGGCAGGAGCTTTTACAAGTGGAAATGCAGACTATGTAACACTATTTGAACCAACAGCATCATTAACAGAAAAAGAAGGAAAAGGATATATAGTAGCATCAGTAGGAGAAGCAGCAGGAGAAATACCATATACAGCATATTTTGCTAAAAAAAGTTATTTAAGTGAAAATAAAGACTTGGTTCAAAGATTCACAGACGCAATATATGAAGCACAAATATGGACTAAAGAACACTCAAGTGAAGAGATAGCAGAAGCAATAAAAGACTTCTTCCCAGATACAGAAACAGAGCTATTAGCAGAAGTAATACAAAACTATAAAAACATAGATGCTTGGAATGACAATCCAACACTAACAGAAGAATCCTTTGACAGACTACAAGAAGTAATGATACAAGCAGGAGAACTAAAAGAAAAAGTACCATATGAAGCCATTGTTACAAATGAGTTCCACCAATAAAGTGTACCACGATTTTTGTCGAAAAAAGTCTTTATTAATCGATAAGAAAAAGTTTACACATATAACAAAAAACATATTGACAAATAGAACTCATAATGTTATATTTACTTTTGGAAAGGGGCGTATAAAATATGGATGTAGATTATAACCTTATTGGAGAGAGAATAAAACAAGCAAGAAAGAAAAAAGGATGGTCACAAGAGAGATTATCAGAAGAAATTGATGTAACAATAGCATATCTAAGTAGAGTAGAAAGAGGAGGCAGTCAAGTAAATTTAAAAAGATTAGCCCAAATTGCTAAAGTGCTAGATACATCTATAGAAACTTTGATTACAGGAACTATTCCGAGCGCTGAAAAATATTTAGATAAAGATTTATACAATATATTGTTAAATTGTACGCCAGCAAAACAAAGATTGATATATAACATTGCAAAAATTGTTGCAGGATCAGATTTTGTGTAATAATAGCCTTTACAAAATAATAAAAATAGTATAAACTACAGATAGTGGAAAAGTAGGGACAGGTACTTATGCCAAAATATAATGGATATAAGCCTGTCTCAATTTGATAATTTACGAAATGATAAAGGTGATAATAAATGTATTTAAAAAGATTAGAATTACAAGGATTTAAATCATTTGCAGATAAAACTGTATTAGAATTCATGCCAGGAATTACAAGTGTAATAGGACCAAATGGTTCAGGAAAAAGTAACATATCTGACAGTATAAGATGGGTTCTTGGTGAACAAAGTATGAAATCCTTAAGAGGATCAAAATCTTTAGATATAATATTTTCAGGAACACAAAATAGAAAATCTTTAGGATTTGCAGAAGCTTCATTAGTATTTGATAACCAAGATGGATCTCTACCAATAGAATATACAGAAGTAACAGTAACAAGAAAAATATATAGAACAGGTGAAACAGGATACTATATTAACAAAGTACCTTGTAGGCTAAAAGATGTACTAGAATTATTTATGGATACAGGTATAGGAAAAGATGGCTATTCAATAATTGGACAAGGTAAAATAGATGAAATATTAAGTAATAAGTCAGAAGATAGAAGACATATATTTGAGGAAGCGGCAGGAATTGTTAAATATAGAACTAGAAAACAAGAGTCTGAGAAAAAGTTAGAACATACAAAACTAAATTTATTAAGAATCAATGATATTTTAGCAGAAATAGAAGGAAATATAGAACCATTAAAAGTTCAAGCAGAAAAGGCAAAAAAATATTTAAATCTAAGAGAAGAATTAAAGAATATAGAGATAGGATTATTTATATATAACATAGAAAAATATAAAAAAGATTTAGAAGAAATTGTAAAAGATGAAGAAATATTTAAAGCACAATGTAATGAAGAAGAAGGAAAACTAGAAAGATTAAAACAGCTAAAAGAGCAATTAAAAGTAGAAATAGATGACATTACAAACAAGATTGAAGAAATGTCTAATCTTGGATTTGAAAGTCAAAAAGAAATAGAAATGTTAAATTCCGATATTAATGTTGCAAATACTAGAATACATAACAATGAAGAAAATAGTGCAAGATTTGAAAAAGAAATAGAAGAACTAAAAGTAAGAATAGAAGAACTTAAAGAAGAGATTGAGCAAAAGAAAGAAAAGAAAAATAATTTAAGACAAAATAAAGAAAAATTTCAAAAAGAATTAGAAGAGAAAGAAAAAGAATTAGAGGAAATAAATAAAAAGTTATCAGCTAAAGAACTAGAAATAGAAGGATATAAAAAGACAGTTGAAGAGAATATAGATAAAAAATATGAATTACAATCACAAATAAATACTCAAGAAATAAACTATGAAAATTATCAGAAAAGACAATCTCAAATTAATTCTGAAATAACTTCACAAATATCAGAACTAGATAGTACAAGATTGGAAAAAGATGAAATATCAAAAGATTTTTATGAAATAGAGAGTAAGAGAAATAAGATTGTTTCTAGTTTGGAAGAAATAAATAATAAAAAGCAACAAGCTGAGCAAAAAATAAAAGATTATGATATGCAAATAAATAATTATCAAAATGAAATAAGAATAAAAGAATCTAAACTTAAATTTCTAATTGAAACTGAAAAAGAAAAAGAAGGATACATAAAAAGCGTAAAATCTTTATTAAAAGATTGTGAAAATGTAAAAGAATTAGGCAAAGGAATGCATGGAGTACTTGCAAATGTAATTGATGTTCCAGAAGAATATCAAACAGCAATAGAAATGTGTTTAGGTGCAAGTTTGCAAAATATTGTAACAGACACAGAAGATGATGCCAAAAGATTAGTAGAACATTTAAGAAAAAATAATTTAGGAAGAGCATCATTTTTACCAATTTCGTCAGTAAAAGGGAGAAAACTTGATAAAATAAAAAGTAAAGAAAAAGGTATAATAGGAATTGCATCTGATTTAATTAAATTTGATAAAAAATATGAACAAATAATTATCAATTTATTAGGTAGAACAGTTATTGTAGATAATATGGATACAGCAATAAAAGTATCAAAACAAAATGGATATTCTTATAGAATAATCACTATAGAAGGAGATATTATAAATCCTTCTGGAGCTATAACTGGAGGTTCTGTTTCTAAAAAGACTGTGAATATATTAGGTAGAGGAAAAGAAATAGAAAAATTAGAAAAAGATATAAAACAATTAAAACAAAAAGTTTCTAAAATAGAAAAAGACAAAGAAGAATACAAAGAAATGATTGAAAATGTATTCGAAGAGTCTGAGAATTTATCAAGAGAGTTACAAGAAATTGATATTACATATGCTACAGAAAAACAAAAAGTAATATCTATAGAAGAAAATATTTCAAAAATCGAAACAAGATTAAATAAATTAAAAGATGAAAAAAATCACTTAGAAGAACAAAAAAATGAAAGTAATAAAAATAAAGAAGATATCAAAAAAGAAATAGAACAATTAACAGAGCAAACAGAAAAATTATCAAAAGTTATTAAAGAAAATGCAGATTTCAATAAAGATAATCAAAAATATGTAGATGACTTAAATTTAGATATCACAAATTTAAAAATTTCAGTAAGTTCATTTGATGAAAGCGAAGTTTCAATTAAAGAAATAGAAGATAGAATTAATTCAGAAATTGATAATAATTTAAAAAGTATAAAAAACAAAGAAGAACAGATAGAACATATCAAAAAAGATAATTTGGATTTAAAAAATTTAATAGAAGAAACAAAACAAAAGATAGAACAAATAAAAGAAGATGTAAAAAATAGTGGATCAAAAATAGAAGAATTGAAAAATTTAAGAGTTACTAAGAATGAAAAATTAGCAACAGAGGAAGAAGAAATATCAGGCAAGTTTAAAGTTATTGAAGATTTAAAATCTCAAATTATGAAAGTAGATATGAAAAAGAGCAAAATAGAAGAAGATATAAATTCAACTATAAATAAGATGTGGGAAGAATACGAATTAACTCCTAATAATGTAGGTGATTATAAAAAACCAGAAAATGTTCAATTAACAGTAAAAAAAGTAAATTCATTAAGAAAAGAAATAAGAGAACTTGGAAGTGTCAATGTTGATTCAATAGAAGAATACAAATCACTGAAAGAAAGATATGACTTTATGAGTGAGCAAAGATTAGATTTAGAAGATACAATGGCAAAACTAAGAAAAATAATTCAAGATATGACAAAAACTATGAAAGAGCAATTTAAAACACAATTTGCACTGATTAATAAGAATTTTAGCGAAGTATTTCAAGAATTATTTGGAGGAGGAAAAGCTTCTCTTTCTCTAGAAGATGAAGAAAATATTCTAGAGTGTGGAATCAATATAACTGTACAACCACCAGGAAAGAAACTTCAAAATATGATGTTACTATCAGGTGGAGAAAAAGCATTTACAGCAATTGCATTATTATTTGCAATATTAAAAATAAATCCTGCACCATTCTGTGTACTTGACGAAATAGAAGCAGCATTAGATGATGTCAATGTGTATAGATTTGCAGAATATCTAAAGAAATTTTCTAAAGATACTCAATTTTTAGTAATAACACATAGAAAAGGAACAATGGAGGCAGCAGATACTGTATATGGAGTAACAATGGAGGAAAATGGAATTTCAAAATTATTATCTATAAAACTTAAGTAAAAATATTGACCTTTCTATATAAAAAAAGTATAATAAAAAATACACCAAGAGGAGGAGGTAAAAATGGAACGGAAAGAATTGAATTTTTTTGAGTATCGGACTGAAGCTATTAAGATAACAGAAAAACTTAATGAGCTTAAAGAGAAAAAAGTTGAAGAAAAAGAGTGTAGAGAACAAGTGATTTATTTGTGGAAGAGATATCTAAAAATTACTAATATTCATAAAACCACAGTATATTACTTAAGAGGAATGTTTGCACCAATTCATCTTCAAGTTTTAGAAGAATTTAAAAAATTTCAAGAAATAGTACCATTTCTGAAATTGGCTATTGAGTACCAGGAAAAAAGCGTGTAAGTACACGCTTTTTTCTATTATATAAAAAATTTAATAAAACCAATAAGGATTAACAAAATACTTGAGATAATAGTAAAAACATTATTAGAAAGTTTGGAAATATTATTAATTTTATTTCCTAATAGGAAACCAACATTAATAAAAATAAATTGAAAGACACTGCAAAAAATAGGAAAAAACAAAAAATTATTATCTATCAAAGAATTTGCAATACCTATACTAAAACTATCTAAAGAAAGGGCAAAACCTAAAAAAGAAGCTTCTTTGTAATCAATAATATTCGAATTATCCAAGTCAGAAGATTGGGGGTCTTTAATAATTTTTATAGTAATTCCAAGAAATTTAATGAAGAAACTATAAATTTTAGGTTCCTTGTTTTCTTCAGATCCTTTAGAGTCTTTTTTTAAATTCTTTTTTTTATGCAAAGTTTGAAAAAGTATAAAACTACCAATTGAAATAAAAATAAAGCTACTAATAAAATTCAAAAGGCTATTAGGCAAAAAAATTTTTAAAAGATTACTACATGCTACTGATATAAAAGCAATAAAAAAAGAAATAGCAAATAAAATAAGTTTCCCTAAAAAAGAAATTTTCATATTTCTAATACCATATGTAATACCGATTCCCAAAGAGTCAATACTACTAGAAATGGCAAGTAGCAAAGAATTTATAAACATAAGAACACCTCTATATACCATAATATGACAAAAAGATAGAAAAGGTTTATATAAAAATGATAGTAATAAAATAAGTACAAGCCACATAGAATTTTAAAAAAGGAAGTTTCGGGACAGGTCCAAGTTAGACAAAATGTCTCACTTGGACCTGTCCCGAAATTCTCACTAAAGAACAGAGGAGGATAAATATATGTGGGAAACTTTAAGAAAAGAAGAGGTCATAAGAGAACTTAAGACAGATAAGAAAGAGGGATTGAATTATGAAGAAGTGAAAATAAGGCAATTAAAATATGGAAAAAACAAGTTAAAAGATAAACCAAAAGAGAGTATACTTACCAAGTTTATCAAACAATTTAATGATTTTATGATAATTATACTAATAATTGCTTCAATTGTGTCTGCTGGAATTTCTTTTTTTCAACATGAAAATGATTATATAGATTCTGTAATAATAATTGCAATTGTGGTATTAAATGCAATTATGGGAGTAATACAAGAAGAAAAAGCTCAAAAAGCTATAGAGGCTCTAAATAAAATGACTCCACCAAAAGCAAAGGTGGTTAGAGAAAACAAAATATCAGAGATAAATGCGGAAGAATTAGTTCTAGGGGATTTAATAATATTAGAGGCTGGAAGCTATGTTCCAGCAGATTGTAGATTGATTGAAAGCCATAATTTAAAAATTGAAGAATCAACCTTAACAGGAGAAACTGAACCAGTTTTAAAAGACTCAGATATGATATGTAAAAGAAACATTTCATTAGGAGATAAATTAAATATGGGATCTATGGCAAGTATTGTTGTTAATGGCACTGGTAAAGCAATTGTTACTAATATAGGTATGGGTACAAACGTTGGAAAGATTGCTAATATGATAATTGAAAATGAATCACCAGAAACACCTATACAAAAAAAGTTAGGACAAGTGGGAAAAACTTTAGGAATAGTGTGCTTAGCAATTTGTTTATTTATTTTTGTTATAGGGATAATAAAGAATATAGATCCAATAGAAATGTTTATGACATCTGTTGGTTTAGCAGTAGCTGCAATTCCAGAAGGATTACCAGCTATTGTAACAATTATGCTATCAATAGGTGTTACGAAGATGGCTAAGAAGAACAGTATAATTAGAAAGCTACCAGCTGTTGAGACATTAGGAAGCTCAAGTGTAATTTGTTCTGATAAAACAGGAACTTTGACTAAAAATGAAATGACTGTTGTTGAGGTAAATTCTAGAAACCAAGATTTTGCTCTAGAGCTTGCAACAATGTGTACTGATGCAGATTTGAAGTATGAAAATGGAAAGTATGAGATTTCTGGAGAAGCTACCGAAAAAGCTATATTAAATGCCGGAATGAAAGATGGAAAAAATAAAATAGAGTTATATCAAAAGATGCCAAGAGTAAATGAAATTCCCTTTTCTTCAGAAAGGAAGATGATGACTACAATACATAGAAATGGTGATAAATATAGAATCATCACAAAAGGAGCTCCTGATATATTAATAGATAGATGTACAAAAGAAATAAATTCTTCATCAATTGGAAAAGCTAATATTAAGTCAAATAATTTGCAAATGGCTAAAAAAGCTTTGAGAGTTTTAGCAGTTGCATATAAAGATATAGATAGATTACCAAGTAAAATAGATTCGACTTCAATAGAAGAGGATTTAATATTTGTAGGATTAATAGGGATGATAGACCCACCTAGAGATAATGTTAAAGAAGCAATTAGAACTTGTAAACATGCTGGAATAAAAACAGTAATGATAACAGGTGACCATATAGAAACAGCAAAATCTATTGCGAAAGACTTAGGAATATTAATGCCTAAAGATCTGACTATAACAGGACAAGAACTAAACAATATGGCACAAGAAGAACTAGAAAGAAAAATTAAAGATTGTTCTGTGTTTGCAAGAGTTACACCTGAACATAAAGTAAGAATAGTAAAAGCATGGCAAAAGACAGGAGCAGTAGTTGCGATGACAGGTGATGGGGTCAATGATAGCCCAGCATTAAAAAAAGCAGATATTGGAATAGCTATGGGCAAAAATGGTACAGATGTTGCAAAAAACGCTGCAGATATGATATTAGCTGATGATAATTTTGTAACAATAGTAGAAGCTGTGAAGCAAGGAAGAAATATATATGATAACATTAGAAAAGCTATACATTTCTTAATAGCAACAAATATAGGAGAAATTGTAGTTATATTATTAGGAATAATTTTAGGATTTAAATCACCACTTTTAGCTATACAACTTTTATGGGTTAATTTAGTTACAGATTCATTACCAGCAATCGCAATAGGCCTAGAGCCACCAGAAGAGAATATTATGAGAAGAAGACCTGTTAATAGCAAAAAAAGTATTTTTTCAGATGGATTATGGGGAAAAATTATTGTTGAAGGATTAATGATAGGGATTTTAACATTAGTTGCATTTAGTATAGGAAATAAATATTATAATTTAGAAACAGGAAGAACTATGGCTTTTATATCTATTGGATTACTTGAACTTGTACACAGTTTTAATATAAAAAGTGAAAAATCTATATTAAAAACTAATATATTTGAAAACAACTTTTTAATACTAAGCTTCATATTAGGAGTATTTGTTCAAACAATTGTAGTGATAATTCCAACACTTGCAAGTATTTTTGATTTAGTTAGTTTAAATTCAACACAATGGATAATAACAATTCTAATTTCAATACTTCCAATTCCTATAATTGAACTACAAAAATGGTTTAATGGAGTAAAATTTGGGAAAGTAATTTATACTGAAAAGCAAAAAGCATAAAAAGAAAGATATAAAATTAGAAAAAGTGCTTGCAAAAACCGTATAAATATGATAAAATAGCTATGTTTTGAAAAAAGCATAGCTATTTTTCAAATCTCTACTTACAGAAAATGTAGGTTATAAATCCATAGGGAGGTGAAAATAATGAATAAATACGAAAGTATAATCATTGTTAACCCAAATGTTGATGAAGCTGGATTAAAAGCTTTAGAAGAAAAATTTACAGGGTTAATAAACAAAAATGGTAAAGTAGAATCAGTTGAAAACATGGGAAAAAGAAAATTAGCTTATGAAATCAAAAAATTTAAAGAAGCTACATACATGTTATTCAATTTTGAATCAGCACCATCAGAAATAGCTGAATTAGAAAGAGTTTACAGAATTACTGATGAAATATTAAAATTCATAGTAGTAAAAAAATAACAAATTAAATAAAGAAGAGGGCCTTTATTTAAAGTAAAGAAAGGTGATAAAAATGAACAAAGTTATATTAATGGGAAGATTAACAAGAGATCCAGAAGTAAGATATACTCAAACAAATAATACACTAGTTGCTTCATTTAGTCTTGCAGTAAATAGAAGATTTGTAAGACAAGGAGAAGAAAGACAAGCAGACTTTATAAATATAGTTGCATGGAGTAAATTAGGAGAGTTTTGTAGTAAATACTTTAAGAAAGGTCAACAAGTAGGAATTATAGGAAGAATACAAACAAGAACTTGGGACGATGACCAAGGTACAAAACATTATATTACTGAAGTAGTAGCAGAAGAAGCATATTTTGCTGATAGTAAAAGAGAACAAGAAGCAGGAAGTTCTTCTTTTGAAAATGCTTTTGGTAATACTGCACCAGGAAGTATGGGAGCAGATTTTGAAGTATCTTCAAACGATGACCTACCATTCTAAAAATAGTTAGGGGGGAATTTAAATGGCAGACAAAAAACAAAATAAAAGAAATAACAAAAATTATGATGAGGATTACAATCCAAGATTCAGAAAACAAAGAAAAAAAGTATGCGTATTATGCAGTGATAAAAACTTTGAATTAGATTACAAAAATCCAGAACAATTAAAGAAATTTATAAATGATAAAGGTAAAATCTTACCAAGAAGAACAACTGGAGCATGTGCTAAACATCAAAGAGATATAACACTTGCAGTAAAAAGAGCAAGACATATCGCTATATTACCATATACACAAAATTAATAATAAAAACGTAAATATTAGATAACTAATGTTTACGTTTTTTTATATAAAAATTCATAAAATTTTAAGATTGAAAACATTTACATTAATTAAGGTATATGATATAATTTTTCATAGAAAAAACTTAAGAGGTGAAGTAATTGAATCAAATATTAAGTGTAGAAACACCAAAGAAGAAAAATAAAAAAAATAATAATGGAGGACCAATAGAAATAGAAAAAATAGTTAGATTTTTTGCTGTTTTTATGATTTTATTTGGTATATGTTTGATAGCCAATAGTTCATATTCAATGTATAAAGATACACAAATAGCAAACAAAAATGCTAAACCGACAATACAAGTTTCTAATACTTCTGAAAAGGAATTAACATTGAAAGTAACTCATAATAAAGCTTTATCAAAAGTTACATATTCTTGGAATAATGAAGAGCCAAAAGGGATACAAACAAATGGAAAGAAAGAAGTAGAAGAAATAATAACAATACCAAATGGAACAAATAGATTAAAAATTTATGCAAGTGATATAAATGGACAAGAAGTAAATTATGAACAAACATATACAGTAGAAGGAAATGTAGATATACAATTATCAACAGAAGGTAGTGGATTAAAGATATCTGTAGTAGGACAAGATGATTTATCATATATGACATATAGATGGGATGAAGAAGAAGAACAAAAAGTTGATATAAATAATACAACAATAGAGCAAACAATAGATATCCCAAAAGGACAACATACTTTAACAGTAATAGTTGTTGATAAAAATAATCAAACTACAACAAAAGTACAAGAAGTAAAAGGGGTTACAAAACCAGAAATATCTATTGAAATTGATACTTCAGAAGGAGAACCAAAATTCTTTGTAAAGGTTACAGATGAAGAAGGATTAAAGAGATTAGAGTTTGTTATAGATGAAGGAACAGAAAATGAGAAAAGATATAAGCAAGAAAATTTCGAAGAAGGAACTAAAGAATTTGAATACAAATTTCCAATTCATGATGGAGAAAATAAAATACTTGTAAGAGCATATAACACAAATGATGTGTCATCTGAAAAAGGAGCAAAAGTGAATAAATAGGAAGAAGACTCCTACATATGTAGGAGTCTCTTGTATGAGAAAGGAAAAAAATGGGACAAGTAATATTTGATGTATTAACATATTTTATAATATATTCTTTTTTAGGTTGGATATTAGAATCGTTGTATAGATCTTTTTGCGAAAGAAAATTAATAAATACCGGTTTTCTAAGAGGACCATTTTGCCCAATTTATGGTTTTGGCGCAGCTATAATGATTTTAATATTAAAACAATTTGATAATAATATTATATTACTTTTTATATTATCAATGTTAATGTTAACGGCCTGGGAATATTTAGTAGGAGTGATTTTAGAAAAGTTTTTTAAAACTAAATATTGGGATTATTCTAATCACAAAGTTAATTTTCAAGGGAGAATTTGTTTAACAAATTCAATATATTGGGGAATATTAGGAGTGGTATTTCTAAAATATATACATCCTTTTATATTAAATTTATTATTACTTGTTGATCATAAGTTACTAACTTATGTGTTATCAATAATATCATTAGTATTTATAGTTGATATGATAACAACAGTTATGAAAGTTAAGAATATTTCTGCAACATTAGAAAAAATTGAGAATATAAATAAAGAAATTAGAGATAAGTTAAAAGAAATAAGAGCAATTAATAAAGCAAAAGAAGAAGATATAAAAACATCAACGGTTGAAAACATGCAAAAAATGATAGAAAAATTGAAGAAAAAGAGAAATAGAACTGTTTTAAGATTATATAAAAATGTATATCGTTTGAAGAATGCATTCCCAGCTATAAGTACAAACGAATTCACTGAAGTTTTAAATAAAAAGATAGAATTAAGAAGAAAAAAGAAAAAAGAAAAAAGAAAAAAATAAAAGAAAAAAGTAAAAATATTATAATAAGACTTGAAAGTTTCAAGTCTTTTTGTATATAATGAAAATGTAAAAAAAGAAACGAAAAAAGAGGATGATAATATGGTTCAAGAAATTTATATAATAGATGATGATGATTCTTCAATTCTGATATTTAGGGAATTATTTAGAAATGATCCAGAATATAAATTTATAAGTGTAAAAACAAATCAAATAGATATAGCTCTAAAAAATATTCCATCATTAATTGTAATAAATGAGGATGCGATAGATAGAGATGTTGTAGAATTATGCAAGAAAATAAGAAAAGATGAAGATAATACAATAACACCAGTAATTGTAGTATCATCAAAAGCAGGAAAAGACCATAGAGTAAAAATTCTGCAAGAATCAGTAGAATATTTTATAAAAAAGCCAGTTGATGAACAGTACTTGTATTATACAGTGAAAAACTTGAGTAGATTATTAGCGAGTAACAGAAGAGTTAGCCCACTTACTGGATTACCTGGAAATGTGCAGATACATGCTGAATTAAAGAAGAGGTTATCGAGAAAAGAAGATTTTTCAGTATTATATTTAGATTTGGATAATTTTAAAGCATATAATGATGTATATGGTTTTTTAAAAGGAGATCAAATAATAGAGTTTACAGCAGATACCATAGTAAAATCTGTACATAGTGATGAACTTGATAATTATTTTGTGGGACATATTGGTGGTGATGATTTTGTCGCAATAGTTCCAGGAACAAATTGTGAAAAATTGTGTCAAAATATACTTACACATTTTGATAGAGAAGTGAAGAAATATTTTACAGAAGAAGATATAGAAAAAGGATATATAGAAGTTGAGAATAGGAAAGGAATAATTGAGCAATTTCCACTTACATCTCTTTCAATTGGAGTAGTTGTTGTAGATGAGGGTAGATTCCATAATATATTAGAAATAGGTGAAGTTGGTGCTCAAGTTAAACATGCAGCTAAGTCTGTGATGGGAAGTAGTTACGCAATCGATAAAAGAAAAGAAATAACTGTATAGAAGTTGTGTTATATGAGAAGCTATAGTTAAAATATTTTAACTATAGCTTTTTATAATGTGAAAAATATTTTAATATCAATTTAGGTTCTAAAAATAAATTGTTCAACATACACTAATTATATAGAGAAATTAGGAGGTATGTTATGGACAAGTTATTAGATAATGTAGAAACACTAACTTTATATACAGGGACATATGGAAGGAAAAGGTGTACTTGCTCATGTATAGGATGTACACAGGAAAGTTATGGAAGAAAACATAAAGATTATCAAGGAAGTTTAAAAGAAATAGAAATTATAATAAAAAAATTACCAAATTTAAAAGAAGCATATATACTTGGAAATCCAGATGTATCAGTAGATACAGAATTTTGCAACTTGGCAGCAAGAGAGTTTATAAAAAGCGGAAAGAAGGTAATGTTTTCAACTTCTGGATACAATGGATTAGAGGTGATAACAAAATTAATAAAAGAAATTGATCCAAAAGATATAGGGTATATAAGTTATAGTGTAGATACTTTAGATAATAATAAATTACAATATCTAAAAGGAACGAAAAATATAGATATAGATCAAATAAATGAAGCAATAAAATATTGTATAGATAAAAACATAATAGTAAAAATACAACCTACTTTATGGGAAATAAATCAAGAGGATTATAAAGAAATAATAGAATATTATGCGAAATTAGGAATAGAATGGTTTACATTTCATGCGGGAAGTTTTGAAGCTTTAAAAGGAAGAGATATAAAATTGAATCATATAACTCCACAAAAATGGAGAGAAATTGTTGAGGATATTAATAAAATAGCAATATATAAAAATTTAAAAATAAAAGCTCCAAAATTATTTTTAAATAAAAAAGAATTAGAGATATATAAAACTAATAATAAAGTATATTGTCAAAATGGAGGAAGAGGACTTCAAATATGGATGCAAGAAGATGGACTAAAAGCAACTTTTTGCCCTATTTTGGCAGAAGTTTCAGAAAAATATATATTTGATTTAGTAAAAGAAAAACCTATTTTAATAGAGGGAGAAAAAAATAAGTGTGCTGTTTGCAGTAGGTGTTTAGATGAGAGAGTAAAAAATATGTCATTACATAAAATGGGAAGAGAATTTTTATTAAAAAATGAAATGCTATATAATGTATGCAGATATTATTCAGACAAAAGAAGATATGGATAGAGGAGAATATTATGGAAGGAAAAAAGGGGATTGTACTTGAAGATATATTAGATGAAGCAAAAAGAAAAAACAAAACCATAAAGGAAGATATAATAAAAAGAGCATATAATTATGCTAATAAAAAGCATAAAGACCAACTGAGAAAATCGGGAGAAGAATATATTATACATCCACTAAATGTAGCATATATTTTAGCAACATTAGGATTAGATACTGAAACGATTTGTGCAGCTTTATTACATGATGTTGTGGAAGATACAGATGGGACATATGAAGAAATAGAAAAGAATTTTGGAAAAGAAATAGCAACACTAGTAGAGGGGGTTACAAAATTAACAAATCTATTTAAAACAGTTGAAGAAAAAAAGACAGAAAACTACAAGAAAATGTTTATTGCAATGGAAAAAGATATAAGAGTAATAATATTAAAATTAGCAGATAGATTGCATAATATAAATACATTACAATATCTAAGTAGAGATAGACAAATAGCTATAAGTCAAGAAACGATAGATTTATATGCACCAATAGCACACAAACTAGGGATGTATGATTTGAAAATGAAGTTACAAGATGGAGCATTTAAATATTTATATCCAGAAGAGTATAATAAAATTTTAATGTTATTAGAAGAAAAAATAGAAAAAAATACGAAATTATTAGAAAATACAAAAAGAAAAATAGATTGTAATTTGAAAAATCAAAGAATAGAAACTATTACTAAAATAGAGACAAAACATATATATAATATTTATAGAAAAATAATAGAAAAGAAAATAGATATAGATCAAATAAAAGATTTATTCGCAATAAAAATAATAGCGAATAACAAACAAGATTGTTATAAAATATTAGGTATAATTAATAATATATATCATTCCCTACCAAGAACTTTTAAAGATTACATAGCAACACCAAGAAATAACAAATATCAAGCAATTCACGAGATAATGTTAGGAGAAAAAGGCGTTATGTTTGAAGCTCAGATTTGTAGTTATAGAATGAATAAAATTGCAAGATATGGAATAACGAATTATTTTTCATATTTTGAAAATAAAGAAAAAGATAAAAATGAATGGATATTCGAAAAGAATTTAGAAGGAATTCATAATAGCCTAGAATTTGAGAATATGATAGAAAATCCAAAAGAATTTTTAGGTGTCTTAAAAAGTGAATTGCTAGATGATGAAATTTATATATTTACACCAAAAGGAGAAATAAAGGTATTGCCCAAAGATTCAACTGTTATAGATTTTGCATATAGTATACATGATGAAATAGGAAATCATATGTTGAGTTGCAAAATAAATAGTATAGAAATGCCTGTTATAACGACATTAAAAAATGGAAACATTGTAGAGATATTAACAAGTCAAGAAGAATTGATTCCTCAAGAAGAATGGTTAGAATTAATAAAAACAGCAAAAGCAAAAAGTAGAATTGTAAAATTATTAGATAAAAAAGAAAAAGAAGTAAAAGAAAAGAAAACAATAAAAATAGTAGCGAATGATAGAAAAGGATTAGCACTAGAAATATCAAATATATTTACTGAAAATAAAATAAATATAGAATCTTTTAAAACAAAAGTAGAAAAAGGAAAAGCAGAATTGGAAGTAATAGTGACAATAGATAAAAAAAAGAATATAATAAATCTTTCAGAGAAGATATTGAGGATAAAGGATATAATATGCATAAAAATATTATAAGCATAAAAAAACAAATTCCTAATATAAATATATTAAATAAATATTTATATTAGGAGTTTTTATGTTAGTAATTAATAAAAAAAGAATAAAATTTATTACGTTGATATTAATTTTTTCAATATCTATTTATTTAATAGATGGAATGACGATAAAAGAAAAAGAAACAGTAGAAGTTACATCAACTCCTACATCTAATAAAGTGATAATAGTTGATGCGGGACATGGAACGCCAGATGAAGGCGCAGAAAGCAAAAATGGGACAACAGAAGCGGAAATAAATTTGAAGATAGCATTAAAACTACAAAACTTATTAGAACAAAACGGCAGTACAGTATTGCTTACAAGATTTGATAGTAATGCAATATATGATTTAGACTCAAAAACTTTAAAGCAAAAAAAAGTATCTGATATACGAAATAGAGTGGAAATTGCAAATGAAAATCATGCTGATTTGTTTGTATCAATTCATCTTAATAAAATATCTCAATCCCAATACTATGGTTGGCAGTGTTTTTATAACACTAAAAATGAAAACAGTAAAATATTGGCAGAATCAATGCAAGAAAGCTTAAATGATACAATTCAAAAAGAAAATAATAGAAAGGCTATGAAACTTGATACTGTTTATATAATGAAAAAAGTAGAGATTCCTATTTCAATTGTAGAATGTGGTTTCTTATCTAATCCAGAAGAAGAACAAGAATTATTAAGTGATGAATATCAAGAAAGATTAGCATGGGGAATTTATATAGGAATTAACAATTATTTTATAACCATTAATACATAAGTTGAAAAAATCTAAAAATGTAGTATAATGATTTTATAGGCAAATGGCCTATTAGGAGATATTAAAATGAAACAAAAAGAAAAGAAATTAATTGCACAAAAGGAATGTAAACGGTTACGTTCGCTAGGAGTGAAAGAAGAGATTTGTCAAGAACTCTACAGAAGGCTTATGAAGTCTACAGAATTTAGATTCAACTATTCACTTAGAGAACTTGAAAAAGTTGAAAGAAATATGGGAGATGGATTTAAGATTATGCAGACAAAGACTGCAAATGGAACAGGAATCGATGAGGTTACAGTGTATAACAATAAAACGATTTTCTGGATAGAGTTTGAAAAGAAAGAAGAAGCATCTAAAGAAGAGATTGATTTAATGGACATTGACATTTCTCCAGTATTTCAAAATTTCTTTGGTTAATCCTTGAAGAAGAGAAAGATATTTTTTCTTCTTTTTTTCTATTTTCTAGTATGTTTTGCATTTTTAATATAAAAATGGTATAATATATATGTGAAACGTTTTTTTATTCAAAGGAGGAATAATTATGGATACAAAAAGAGAAGAATTTTTAAGAAGAAATAGAGTAGATTTAAACGTTGCAAATTTTATGAATAAGGAAAATAAAGAAAGATATACAGAGCCAGATAAAAAGATACCAAAAAGAAGAAATACAAAAGGAAAAAGAAATTACAATAGGATAAAAGCAGTAATTGCAGCTTCTGTGATTCTTTTTGGAGGAATGGGAGCATATAGTGAATATAAAGAAAATCAAAAACAAAATATTCCAGTTGAACTTCAGACAGCTTTAAAAAATGGTGAAACTTTAGAAACATTAGGAATTGATGAAAGTACATATGAAGATATTCAAAAATTCAACTTAATGGATATTGAAAATCTTTCAGATGAAGAATTAAAAGATATGATTAAAGATTCAAAAAATATACAATTTGAAATTGTAAAAGATAAGTTGTCAGAAATATATAATGTTGATGAATCAGAAATTAGTATTATACCTGAAGGAGCGGTATTAAGTGACGGAGAAGTATCTCAAGAAGCGGCAGTAAAAGTAGGAGAAGAGATAGTAACAACAGATATATCAACAGAAGTAAAGGAAATGTTTCAAAATTGTGAAGACGCAAATATAAATTATAGAAAAGTAAATGATGAAGATGAATATAATAAAGAAGATACAATAAAAGCATTAAAAGATGACAAAAAGACAATAAATCAAATGGCAGCAAAAAAAATAACTAAGACAAAAGATGGTAGACTGGAAGCTAATATTATGACAGTTGGAGAAATTGCAGAAAAACAACAAGAAGGAATGGAAAGATAGAAAATATGTATAAAATTTCCACTCTTTGCAAACAATATGTGTAAAACATATTTGCAAGGAGTGGAATTTTTTGAAAGAAAACAAGATATTAAAAATAAATGGAACCGTGCTTGATAAAAAGCAATTAGAAAATTATTTAGAAAAGTTTGCTTCAAATCATAACCTCATGAGTAAACCAGAAAAAAACACATATCCAATACCACATATGAAAGAAAGCTTTAAAATAATAGAACAAGTATATAACTTACTAAATGAACATTTAAAATTAAGAATAGCTATTCATCCAGCAGGAGAGTGGCTTTTAGACAATTTATATATAATAGAACAAACAGTAAGACAAGTAGAAAAAGAAATGACATTAAGAAAATATTTAAGCTTTTCCGCAATAGCAAATGGTCAATATAAAGGATTTGCCCGTATTTATGTATTAGCATCAGAAATTGTTGCATACACAGACAATATAATAAACAAAGACGATTTAAGTGATTATTTAAAAAGTTATCAATCTAAAAGAACATTAAGCATGGAAGAATTATGGAATATAGGTATATTTATTCAAATAGCACTAATTGAAAATATAAGAGAAATTTGTGAAAAAATATATAGTGTCCAAATGCAAAAATTAAAAGCAGAAAATATAGTAGAGAGACTTGTTGAAAATAAGAACAAAAAAGAACTGATATATAGCCTAAATAGTAAAATAAAATTAGATATAAATGACAAAGATATAAAATATCCATTTATAGAATATATGTCATATATTTTAAAAAGGTATGGAAAAAAAGGATTTAGATATTTGAATGCTTTAGAAGAAACAGTAGAAATGTATGGAACTTCAATTTCAGAAATAATAAAAAAAGAACATTTTGATATAGCAGTTAGAAAAGTTTCAATTGGAAATAGTATTACTAGTATGAAAACAATTCAAAGAATTAATTTTTTAGAAGTATTCGAAAAAGTAAATGGAGTAGAAGAAATATTAAAACAAGATCCAGCAGGCGTATATCAATATATGGATGATAAAACCAAAGATTACTATAGAGCAAAGATAAAAGAGATTTCCAAAAAAAGTAAAATATCAGAAATATATATAGCAAGAAAAATATTAGGATTAGCAAAGGCCAAAAGCATCCAAAGTAAAGAAACTCATATTGGATATTACTTAATTGATAAAGGACAAAACGAATTATACAATATTTTAAAGATAAATAAATTAAATAGGTTAGATAATAAGTTAAAAACAAAAATATATATATCTAGCATTATAATACTAAGTTTAATAATCTCGTTAGGTATTTCATTAACATTAGGAATAACAAATAATTTGCTAATGTATTTGATAAGCACAATTATTTTTTTCATTCCCGCAACAGAGATTTCAATTCAATTAATTCAATATATATTAAGTAAAATAGTAAAACCTAAAATAATACCCAAGATGAAATTAAAAAAAGGAATAAGTAAAGAAAATTCAACAATGGTAATAATTCCAACAATACTTAAAAGTAAAGATAAAGTTGAAGAATTAATGGAAAAACTAGAAGTATTTTATTTAGCAAACAAATCACCTAATATATATTTTACGCTATTAGGAGATTGTAGTGAAGAAAATGAAGAAGAAAAAGAGTTTGATAATGAAGTAATAAATGTAGGTAAGAAAAAAGTAAAAGAATTAAATGAAAAATACAATTGTTCAGATAATAAAATTCCACTATTTAATTTTATATACAGAAAAAGAACTTTCAATGAAAAAGAAAACAAATATATGGGCTGGGAAAGAAAAAGAGGAATGATAACCCAGTTTAATGAATACTTATTAGGAAATATTGAAAGTCCATTTAGAGAAAATACAATTGAAGATTATATAAATAATATAAAAGAAGGAAATGAAATTAGAAACATATTAAAAAATATAAGATATGTTATAACACTAGACGCAGATACTGATTTAATATTAAACTCAGCTTTTGAACTTATAGGAGCAATGTCACATATATTAAATAAACCAGTGATTGATAAAGAAAAAAATATTGTGGTAGATGGATATGGAATCATTCAACCTAGAGTTGGAGTAGATTTAGACATAAGTTTTAAAACTATATTTACAAAAATATTTGCTGGAAATGGTGGATTTGATTCATATACAAATGCAATATCAGATATTTATCAAGATAATTTTGGCGAAGGAATATATACTGGAAAAGGAATATATGATTTGCATGTATTTTCAAAAGTATTAAAAAACGAAATTCCAGAAAATACAGTATTAAGTCATGACCTATTAGAAGGAAGTTATTTAAGATGTGGACTTGCATCAGATATATTATTGATAGATGGATATCCTACTAAATATAGTACATTTATGAATAGATTATCAAGATGGATTAGAGGGGATTGGCAAATATTAAAATGGATAAGTAAAAAAAGTCCTTTAAATATTTTATCAAAATATAAAATAATTGATAACTTAAGAAGAAGTTTGTTAGAAATATCATTAGTAGTTGGGATAATATATAGTCTATTAATTGGAAAAATATATATGAAAAATATAGTTTCTACATTAACTTTGCTAACAGTTATTTGTGTTTTTCCATATATATTGAATATAATAAACAGAATGATATTCAAAAAAGAAGGAGAAGAAAAACAAAAGACTTTTTCACCAAGAATTTCAGGATATAAAGGAGATATAATAAGTTTAATATTAACTTTAGGATGTCTTCCATATAAAGCATATATATCTTTAAAAGCAATAGTAAAAACGATATATAGAATGAAAATAAGTAAGAAAAATTTATTAGAATGGATGACATCAGAAGAAGCAGAAAAGCAAGCCTTAGTTACAATATATTCATATAATAGGCAAATGTTAGTAAATATAATATTTGGAATAATATTTTTCATAATAGGAGCATGCAAAATAAATATTTTATTTGAAATATTAGGAATACTTTGTATAATAACTCCAAGTATTATGTGGTATATAAGTAAAGAAGGAGAAAAAGAAGAAAAAGAGAAAAAATTAGATAATAAAGAAAGAGAATATTTGGATGATATAGCTAAGAAAACATGGGATTTCTTTAAAGATTATTTAACAGAGGAAAATAATTATTTAATACCAGATAATTATCAAGAAGATAGAAAACAAAAAATAGTTCAAAGAACATCATCAACAAATATCGGATTGTCTCTTTTAGCTGTAATTTCAGCTTATGATTTAAAATATATAGATTTAGAAGAAACAAAAAAATATTTAAGCAAAATAATAATGGCAATATCAAAATTAGAAAAATGGAATGGGCATTTATATAATTGGTATAATACCAAAACTACCAAGCCGCTAATTCCAAGATATATATCAACAGTAGATAGCCGGAAATTTAGTAGGATATTTATATGTTGTAAAAACTTTTTTAGAGGAAAATATGCCAAACAGTATGGAAATATTTATTGTAAATAATTTGATTAATGAAACTGATTTTTCAAAATTATATGACAATGAGAAACAAATATTTTCAATAGGATTTAATATAGAAGAAAATAAACTAACTGATTCATATTACGATTTATTAGCTTCTGAGGCAAGACAAGCAAGTTTTGTTGCAATAGCAAAAAAAGATGTACCTGCAAAGCATTGGAGCTATTTGAGTAGAACATTAACTACACTTGGAAAATACAAAGGATTGATTTCATGGTCTGGAACATCATTTGAATATTTAATGCCAAATATTAATATACCACGATATAAAGGGAGTTTACTTGATGAGTCTTGTAAATTCATGATTATGAGCCAAAGAGAATATTGTAATAAATTAAATATACCATGGGGAATATCAGAAGCGGCTTTTAATATGAAAGATTTAAATTCAAATTATCAATATAAAGCATTTGGAATACCATGGCTTGGATTAAAAAGAGGTTTGGCTGATGAATCAGTAGTTGCAAGTTATGGAAGTATATTAGCTATAAAAGATTTACCAAAAGAAGAAATTAAAAATTTAAAAATTCTAGAAGAGCAAGGTATGGTTGGAAAATATGGCTTTTATGAATCGATAGATTACACTCCAGAAAGAGTAGAAAAAGGGAAAAGCTATAGTGTAGTAAAAACATATATGGCACATCACCAAGGACTAATCCTATTATCACTTAATAATTTATTTAATGACAATATATTACAAAAAAGATTTATGAAAAATCCAGAAATGCAATCAGTTAAGATTTTGTTGCAAGAAACAATGCCAGAAACATTTATAACAACAAAAGAAAACAAGGAAAAAGTAGAAAAATTAAAGTATAAAGATTATGAAGATTATATAATAACTAAATATAACAAGATAGATGAAAGATTAATAAGGGGAAATATCATTTCAAATGAGAATTACACTATTGCATTAAATCAAAAAGGTGAAGGATTTAGTAAATATGGCGATATATATATAAATAGATACAAAGAAACAGAAGATTATTCACAAGGTATATTTTTTGATATAAAAAATATAAAAAGCAAGCAAATATGGAGTACAAATTATTCTCATATTGGACAAGATAGCAGTTATAAAATAAGTTTTATGCCAGATAGAGATTTGCAAGAAATAATAAATGGAAATATAAAGACAAAAGTAGAAACAACAATAGCCTCTAATGAGCCAGTAGAAATAAGAAAAATGGTATTCGAAAATAATGGACAAGAAGATGAAATATTAGAAGTTACAGCATATTTTGAACCAGTTTTATCAAAAAAAGAGCAAGATTATGCACATCCAGCTTTTAACAATTTGTTTTTAGTATTAGATTATGATAAAGAAAACAATTTTATAGAGTTAACTAGAAGAAATAGAAACAAAGAAGAAAAAAATATGTATTTATATACAACATTATCCACAAATAGTGAGACAATTGGGGATTTTGAATATGAAATAGAAGAAGAAAAGTTTATAGGTAGAGGTAATTTAAACATACCAAGAATGGTAGAAAAATCAATTCCATTATCTAAAAAAATAGGGCTTGTCACAGAACCAATTATAGCTTTAAAAAGAATTATAAAAATACCAGCAAATAGTAAAGGCAATATTAATTTTTTAATTTCAATAAATGAAGATAAACTAGTAGCAAAAGATAATTTAAAGAAATATTTAATGAGTGAAAATGTTAATACAGAATTTGATTTAGCAAAAGCAAGAGTTGAGGCAGAAAGTAGATATCTTAGAATAAAAGGAAAAGACATAGCTATATATCAAAAAATGATGTCATATATGATATTTGATAATCCAATAAAAAGTGTTTGGAGAAACAAATTAGCGAAAGCAAAAGTAAAATTTAAACAATCTGATCTATGGAAATATGGAATATCAGGAGATTGCCCGATAATATTAGTGAAAATAAAAGATGTAAATGATGGGTATATAATAAAAGAAGTATTAAAAGCATATGAATATTTCAGGACTAAAAATATTATTACAGAATTAGTAATAATTGATGAAGAAAAATATAGTTATGAAAATTATGTTAAAGAAGAAATAGAAGGAAATATATTAAATAATCATATGTCATATTTAAAGAATATCAGAGGTGGAATATTTATACTTTCAAAAGAAGAAATAGATAAAAAAGATATTGAATTATTAGAATTTGTATCAAGTATAATAATAAATAGCAATAAAAGTGGATTAGAAAATAATATAAAAGAAATAGAAGAAGAATATCTAGATAGTTACAAAGATATTGGAAATGAAGAAAATGTAATAAATACAGTAACAAATGAAAATAAAGATATTGATTTATTAGAAAACAATGAAAACTATAAATACTATAATGAATATGGAGCTTTTTCAGAAGATGGAAAAGAATATATAATAAGAACAAATAAAAATAACAGATTACCAACAGTATGGAGTCATATAATGGCAAATGAGAAATTTGGAACTGTAGTAACGGAAAACATGGGAGGATATAGTTGGTATAAAAATAGCAGATTAAATAGGATAACATCTTGGGAAAATAATGCTAGTTATGATATTCCATCAGAAATAATATATATGAAAGATATGGACACAAATAAAGTATGGTCATTAGGACTGAATCCAAAACCAGATGATAGAAATTATAATATTGTATATGGGTTTGGATATTGTAAATATATTCATAGCAGTTGTGGAGTAGAACAAGAACTAAATATATTTGTACCTAGAGAAGATAGTTGTAAAATAGGTATTTTGACATTAAGAAATACAACTCCAAATCATAAAAAATTCAAATTATATTATTATATAAAACCAGTATTAGAAGAAGATGAAATAAAATCTAATGGGTATATAAAAGCAAATTTTGATAGAAATAATAATGTAATAACTTTAAAAAACTTATATAGAAATGATTTAGAAAATACAGAAGTATATGTATCATCTAGTGAAAAAATAAAATCATTTACTTCTGATAAACACTTCTTTTTAGGAAGAGGAGGAATATATAATCCAGATGGAATAAATAAGATAGAATTAAATAATGATAGTGGATTAGGGAAAGAATCTTGTATAGCTTATGAAATTGAAATAGAATTAGACAGCTTTGAAAACAAGGAATTATCAATAGTACTAGGAGCAGAAGAAAAAACAATAGACAGCAAAAATATGGCATATAAATATAATAAGGTTGCAAATTGTAAATATGAGCTAGAAAACACAAAAAAATATTGGAAAGAATTATTAGAAAGAGTACAAGTATATACACAGGTTGAATCAATAAATATATTAATGAATGGATGGTTAGCATATCAAACTATAGAAAGTAGATTATTAGGAAGAAGCGGATATTATCAATCAGGAGGAGCTTTTGGATTTAGAGATCAATTACAAGATACATTTGGACTAAAATTTTTAGATTCACAATTATTAAAAAATCAAATAATAAAGCATAGCAAACACCAATTTAAAGAAGGAGATGTAGAACATTGGTGGCATGAAGAAACAAAAAGAGGAATAAGAACTAGATTTTCAGATGATTTATTATGGCTTGTATTTGCAACAATTGAATATATTAATTTCACAGGTGATGAAAAGATATTAGAAGAGGTTACTCCATATTTAGAAGGAGAAATCTTGCAAGATGGAGTAGACGAAAAATATGACAGATATGAAGAAAGTAAAGATAGTGGAAGTATTTATGAACATTGTATAAAAGCAATAGATAGAAGTTTAAAATTTGGAAAAAATGGATTACCTAAAATAGGTTCTGGAGATTGGAATGATGGGTTTAGTACAGTAGGAAATAAAGGCAAAGGAGAAAGTATTTGGTTAGGATTTTTCCTATATTATATATTAGATAAATTTATACCATATATAGAAAAAAGAGAAAATGAAGATGCAGCAAAAAAATATATAGAGATAAAAGAAAAACTAAGAAAAGCGTTAAATGATAGAGGTTGGGATGGTAGATGGTATAAAAGAGCATATATGGATGATGGAAATGTACTAGGTAGCATAGAAAATGAAGAATGTAGAATAGATAGTATTGCTCAAAGTTGGAGTGTAATTTCAAATGCAGGTGATAATGATAAAAAATTTATATCTATGGAAAGCCTAGAAAATCATTTGATTGATAAAGAAAATGGAATTATAAAACTATTAGATCCTCCATTTGAAAATGGAAAATTAGAACCAGGATATATAAAATCATATTTACCAGGAGTAAGAGAAAATGGTGGACAATACACACATGCTAGTTGTTGGGCAATAATTGCAAATGCAATATTAGGATTTGGAGAAAAGGCATTTGAAATGTATAGAATGATAAATCCGATAGAGCATTCAAGAACAAAGGAAGCAAGTAATAAATATAAAGTAGAACCTTATGTAATACCAGCAGATATATATGGAATAGGAAATTTAGCAGGAAGAGGAGGATGGACTTGGTATACAGGCTCAAGTAGCTGGTATTATAAAGCAGGAATTGAATATATATTAGGTCTAAAAATAGAAAAAGGATATTTAAAAATAGAACCATGTATTCCAAGAGAGTGGAAAGAATATCAAATTCAATATAAGTTAAAAGGAGCAACTTATAATATAAAAGTAAAAAATCCAAACGGAAAAAATACAATAGAAAAAGGAAAAAGTAAGATAATAATAAATGGACAAGAGAGTGAAGATGATAAAATAAAACTAGAAGAAAATGCTAGTGGAAAAATATATAATATTGAAATAATACTTTAAGAAACAATAAAACCACCAAAGAAATGTAACACGAAAATTGTCGAAATATATAAAAAGACAATTAAGCGACATTTCTTGGTGGCTTTTAAATATCATAAAAATTTTTAAATTCATAGCCATTACTTTTTAAATAATCAATTGATTCTTTAAGGATATCTGTTGTTTTATTTACATCATTAGTGTCATGCATAAGTATTACTAAAGTACCTTTGTTTTTAGAAGTTTTTTTCAAATTATTTAATAATTCATAATTTGAATACTTTTTTTCAGAATCTTTATTAAGACAATTCCAATCTATATATGCATAATTAATTTCATTTAAATAAATAGCAGCTTTTTGCTTTTGTGACTTATTATTTGAGGACATATAACCATTAGGAAATCTAAATATATGTGATGAATAATTGGGTATTTCTAAGGCTTCAGCTATAGCTAAATCCGTATTTTTAATTTCTGATATAAAGTTTTCTTTACTTGAATAAAGTTTTTTATTATTATGACTATATCCATGATTTGCAATAAAATGTCCTTCTTCATATTCTCTTTTAACAATATCAGGATTTTCTTTTACATGTTTTCCTACAACAAAAAAAGATGCTTTAACATTTTCCTCTTTTAATATATCTAAAATTTTAGGAGTAGCTTTTGTTGTTGGACCATCATCAAAAGTAAGGTATGCATATTTTTCTTTTTGTTTTGTTAGGTTTTGTATTTTAGAAGTAAAATCATCATCATTTGATAATAAAGTAGTACTATAGTTTGTTATCTCAAAACTGTATGAAAAATAAATAAAAAACAATGTAAAAGAAAATAATATGGTAAAAAAAGAGATTTGCAATATTGTTTTTTTTCGTATAACAAAAAATTTCATATTTCCTCCATTATAAGTAATATATGAAGAAAATATGAAAATGATGTATATAAAGTATTAATTATAAAATTACATATTATTCTAGTATTGAGTTAGCTTGTTCTTCAGTTATATATCCATATTCTACCATCTTATTTAAAACATGTTCATGTCTTTTAAGGGCTAAATCAGGATTAACATTTGGAGAATAGACTGAAGGAGCATTAGGAATTCCAGCTAGCATGCTTGCTTCATCTAATGTTAAATCTATTGGTTCTTTATTATAATATCCCATACTTGCGGAATATATTCCATAGTATCCATCACCAAAATATGCAGAATTAACGTATAACGCTAAAATTTCATCTTTAGAATAATTTTCTTCTAAGTCATATGCCGCAAAGAGTTCACCCATTTTTCTTTCAACAGTTTCTTCTTGTGAAAATACTATATTTTTTGCAAGTTGCTGAGTAATAGTACTTCCACCTTCTTGAAGTTCAAAGTTTTTCAAATTTATCCAAAGAGCCCTTACAATTGCGATTGGATCTATAGCTCCATGTTCATAATACCTATGGTCTTCTACAGCGACAACAGCATTTACATAGTCTTCAGATAAATCTTCAAAAGCAACGAAGTTTTCCATTTGCGTGATTTCTTTTACTCTTAGCTCCAAGGATTCTTCTCTGATTGCATTTGAATAACTATTATATCCTATAAATAATAATAGTGTAGTTCCAATAATTAATATTATTAAAATAAAAATTATTAATTTTTTAAAAATTTTCATAATTACCTCTCTATTCTTTTTTATAATTATATATGAAAAATAAAGTTAAATAAAGAGAATTCATAAAAAATTAATATATAATTAACAAAAAATCCAAATACAAAAATTTGTTTTGTTTTTACTTGACTTTTATCCCATTAATTTATATAATTGTCACATAAAAAATATAAGATGGGTGATAAAATGAAAGAAGAATTTTTAGAATTATTAAGAAAAGTAAAAAGAGAAGGAATAGATGATTTAATTGCTTTTTTGGAAAAATCAGATTTTTTTAAAGCTCCAGCAAGCACAAGATTCCATGGGAATTTTGAAGGTGGACTTGTAGAACATAGTTTAAAAGTATATGAGATTTTAAAACATAAAGTCGAAAATAATATAAAAGGTATAACTATTCCAGAAGAATCAATAATAATAATAGGATTATTACACGATATCTGTAAAACAAACTTTTATAAAACAGATTATAGAAATGCAAAAAATGCTTTGGGAGTATGGGAAAAAGTTCCATATTATACAGTAGAAGATACTATACCTTATGGACATGGAGAAAAATCAGTTATGATGATAACTGAATATATGAAACTAACACCTGAAGAAAAATATTCAATAAGATGGCATATGGGGTATACAGAGCCAAAAGAAAACTATAATGCAATAGGTGCAACATATACAAAATATCCAATTGCACTATTAACACATGAAGCAGATTTAGAAGCAACATATTTTTATAATATTTAGAAAATATAAAAAATACAAAATAAAAAGATAAAAGGAAGGAAATACAAAATGTTAGCATATATAAAAGGTACATTAGAAATGAAGACGACAGGATATATAGTAATTGATGTTGGGGGATTAGGATATAAAGTATATATGTCAGATTCAGCAATAGAGAAATTAGGAAACATAGGAGAAGTTATAAAAGTTCATACATTTTATAGAGTGAGAGAAGATGATATTAGCATATTTGGATTTAATACTTTAGAAGAACTTAGAATGTTTGAATTATTAATAGGAGTAAGTGGAGTAGGAGCAAAAACAGCTTTAGTAATGTTAACAGTATATGAGCCATCAGAATTTGCATTAGCTATAATTTCAGAAGATGTGAAAATGTTAACTGCAATTCCAGGAATAGGACCAAAGTCAGCTAAAAGAATAATATTAGAATTAAAAGATAAGATAAAACAAGAAGAACAAATAAATGAATTATCAAAAGCATCAAAGAATATGGAAGTTAGCTCAAAAGTAAAACAAGCTTTGGAAATAGATAATAAAATATCAGAAGCAGTAGCAGCACTACAAGTTCTAGGATATAACAGAAAAGAAATTGAAAAATGCTTTGAAAAAATAGCTAATATAAATGAATTTACAACAGAAGATTTAATTAAAAAAGGTTTAACTTTGTTATCAATGAAAAATTAAGGAAGAGTGAAAAATGAATAGTAATGAACCATTAGCATTTAGAATGAGACCAAAAACTCTAGAAGAATATGTTGGTCAAGAACATGTACTTGGAAAAGACAAGATATTATATAGAACTATTAAAGCAGATAGATTATCAAGCATTATTTTGTTTGGACCTCCAGGATGTGGAAAAACATCACTTGCTAGAGTAATTAGTGAAACAACAAAATATAAATTTTATAAATTAAATGCAGTAACATCAGGAGTTTCTGATATAAAGAAAGTAATAGAAGAAACCAAGAATTTTATGCTTAATCCTACAGGAAAAAGTATATTATTTATAGATGAGATACATAGATTCAATAAATTACAACAAGATGCATTGCTTCCATTTGTAGAAAATGGAACTATAATATTAATAGGTGCAACAACAGAAAATCCATATTTTGAAGTGAATAAAGCTTTAATTTCAAGATCTATGGTTATAAAATTAAATCCATTAACACAAGATGATATTTACAAGATTTTAAAAAATGCCTTAGAAAGAAAAGATGGACTTCGGAGAGTATAATATTAAAATTGAAGATGAAACTTTAAGAAAATTAGCAATAATAAGTAATGGAGATGTAAGAACAGCTTTAAATGGATTGGAAGTTGCAGTGCTTACTACAAATATGGAAGAAGACGGATATATTCATATTACAGATGAAGTAATAAAAAATAGTGTGCAAAGTAGAAAAGCTATTTTTGATAAAAATGGAGAATCACACTATGACAATATAAGTGCAATGATAAAATCAATGAGAGGTTCTGATCCAGATGCAGCAGTATTTTATTTAGCTAGAGCATTAAATGGAGGAGAAGACCCAATGTTTTTAGCAAGAAGAATTGTAATTTGTGCTTCTGAAGATGTTGGTATGGCAAATCCAAATGCTTTAGTTGTAGCAAATAGTGCAATGCAAGCTGTACATATGGTTGGTATGCCTGAGGCAAGAATAATTCTTGCAGAAGCTGCGATTTATGTAGCTACTTCAAATAAATCTAATGCTAGTTATTTAGCAATTAATGAAGCATTAGAAGATGTTAAAAACAAAGAAACTGGTGAAGTACCAATGCACATTAGAAATGCACCAATTGAAAAAATGAAAGAACTAGGATATCATGAAGGATATAAATACCCACATGATTTCCCAAATCATTATGTTGAACAACAATATTTACCTGATGAGATGGCTGGAACAAAATATTATAATCCAAATAACAATGAAGTAAATCAGGAAAATATAAGAAATAAAAGCTAGAAAAAATTTAAAAATGAATAAAATATAAAGAAATGGAGAACCTACTAAAAAAGTAGGTTTTTTATTATGTTAAAAAAAGGGATAATTGGAATTTTAGCTGGGATAATTAGTGGTTTGTTTGGAGCAGGTGGAGGTATGATACTTGTTCCTGCATTTATACATTTACTTGGGATAGATGATGTAAAATCTAGAGGAACATCAGTATTTTGTATTTTACCAATGGTTATAACAAGTAGTATATTTTATTATGAAAATAATTATATAGATTTTAAAGTTGCAATTTTTTGTGCTATGGGTGGAGCAGTAGGAGGATTTATAGGTGCGAGATTATTAAAAAAAGTTCCTGTTAAATTTTTAAAAATAGCATTTACAATTTTTTTAATATATATTTCATATAAAATGATATTTACTTAGATAAGAATAAAGGATGATAAAATGATAGAAATTTTAATTGGTATCTTATCTGGAATCATAAGTGGAGCTGGTATGGGAGGAGGAACTGTTTTAATTTTCCTTCTAACATTTATATTAGGTATAGAGCAACACATTGCTCAAGCTACAAATCTAATATTTTTTGTTCCAACTTCAATTGTTGCAATAATTGTTAATTTTAGAAATAAGAATATAGATTTAAAAACAGGATTACTAATTTCTGTATTTGGTATCTTAGGAGCTATAATCGGAGCAAATATTGCTATTAAAATAAATGTCAATTTTCTAAGAAAAGCATTTGGAGTGTTCCTAGCATTTGTTGCAATAAATGAGATTAATTCTATTATAAAATTGTATAAAAAACAAGATAAGAGAGATAATAATATTGAAAGAAAAAGGACATAGCAAAATTAAACGGAGGTGAAAAAACATGAAATTCATAAAAGGAATGTTAATAGGAGGGCTTATTACAACAGGAATTGTTGTAATGTATGCAGAATCAACAGGCATGATGAATAAAAAGAAAATGATGAAAAAAGGAAAACAAGTTGCAAAGAAAATGGGAGTAATATAAATAAGTGAGGATAATCCTCACTTATTTTCGTTACAGCAATTTTCATCTTTTTTTGAAACATCATCTTTGTTATCTAAATAACAATCGCATTTATCATGTTTATCACCTTTTAAACATTTGCCTTCATGATGACATTTTGCACATATTTTAATTTTCTTTGTATCATTTACCCATATTTGAACAGCATATTCTCTTCCTGGGCAAAGAGGACCAAAAACAAATTCCCCATCTTTATCTGTAAATGTATGACCAACAGGTCTTCTTTCCTCTTTTCCATCCTTACAAACTATTTCAACTAATTTAACAACTGCATCACATACAGGTTCTTTAAAACAATTTTTTACTACACCATATATTACATCTCTATTATCTTCTGGTAAAGTTATATCTAAATCAAATTGTTTACCACCAGAAATAACACCATCTACATCTAATATAGGGCATACAGGTTTATTGTTCATTTCCATATAAATCATCCTTTCTAAATTACAACACTGAAGTTGTTTAATATATAATATGAAAAAAATACATAATGTTGAAAGAAAAATATTTATTGTGGATAATAAATTAATATGGTATAATATGAATATAAAGGAGGCTTTAGTTTGAAAGAAATAATTATAAAAATAAAAGCAAAATAAAGAAAAAAGGCATAGTGCCCCCTTACCCTAGAAATTGAGTTATATAACGGGAGTGGATTCTGATATTTTAGATGTTATAAATTCTTGTAATTCATCAATTGTTAATCCAAGTGATAGTAGTTGTTTTGTAGATTGCATAAAATTATTTTTAGTAAATTTAATTTTATCTTTATCAGTAGTTTCAACCTTTGAAGCATCACTAGGATTAAATAATTCACCAGTTGAAAGCATGTGGTAAATAGCAACTAATATTTTTCTTGCAATAGCAATATAGGCACGTTTCTTGCCTCTTCGTTTAGAAATTAAATTAAATTTCTTAGCATAATAATCATTACTTTTATCTTTTACTGCACAGTGAGCAACTTCAACAAGTGCAGGTTTAAGATAAACACCAGCTCGAGAAATTTTAACTGATTTCTTTTTACCAGCAGATTCATTGCAACCAAGTGCAAGACCTGCCCAAGAGGCTAAACGATAATGAGAAGAAAATTGACTCATATCTGTACCAATTTCAGAGATAATTGTTATTGCAGATTTACGGTCAATACCAGGAATAGAACATAAAAGATTAATAGCACTTTCATAAGGTGCAACAATAGAATCAATTATTTCTCTTACAGATTTAATTGCTTTATCCAAGTAATCAATATGTTCTTGAATGATATTCATACGTTGCTTTTGAGCTGTTTCCCAAGATATTCCATTTATAGAATTAAAAATATCTTCATTAGATGATTTACAATGTTTATCAATATTTTTTAAAATATCCTCGTCATCATACTCATTTTGTGATAAAATAGTATTGATGATAGCAGAAGATGATTTGCCAAAAATATCAGAGAAAACCATATCTAATTTGCAATTACCAACAGTAAGAGCATTTGTAAATCTGTTCTTTTCTGAGGTACGCATATTGGTTAATTTGTAAAGATATCGTGTAAGTTCTCTAAGGATTCTAATATCTTTGTTTGGAATAAAACTGCTACGTACTATTCCAAGTTTAAAAAGATCAGCAATCCATTTGGCATCTTTGTTATCATCTTTTTCGCCTTTAATACAAGCAACCCATTTAGGATTAGCAACGACGACATTAGAGATATGACCTTCTAATGCATTGTATACAGGAACATAATATTTTCCGGTAGATTCCATGCATACATTCTGACAATCGTTAGCTAATAACCAATTTCTAAATTCAATTAGAGAATTGTTAAAGGTAGAAAAACGCTTACGAAGATATTGAGGTTTGACGGAAGTAGAGTCACAAATGACAGCTACTATAAATGATTTGTGTACGTCAACACCACAAGCTTTAGGATAAATAACTTCCATGATAAAAATTCCTTTATATAATAAATTTTTAGGGAATAAAGGGACTGTGCAATTAACACTATAAAATAACTATCAGTCAATGATTAGTTTACAGCCTCAAGGGACTACTTATGTGTGCTTGAAACAACTGCACTTGCACTGTTTAATATGCTGATTTAGTCTGTGAGTTACAGAAGTCTGCAACTCCTCCTACCGTACTTTGTAGTATATATACCCTTAAGGTATATTATATAACGAAAATGCTTCAAGCTCAAGGCTTTCATTCCTATGTGTGCCTTTGAGCGAAGCGAGAAAGGAATGGAATTTTTTATGGATGATGAAAAAGATATAATAGAAGTTGAAAAAGTTGAAGATAAACCAAAGCTTGAACAACCAAAACCAGAAGAAGATAGACCTCATGAAGAAAAAAAGAAACCAGAACCAAAAGAAAAACTAATACCACCTAAAGATGAAAACAGTAAAAGAGATCTTGCTAGAGTATCTTTAATATTAGGAATTGTTGCACTAGTATTATCATGTGTATGGCATATATCATTCCCATGCGGTATTTTAGCTATTGTATTTGGAGCAATGACAATCAAGTCAGCAAGCAAAAATATTGCTATAGCTGGTATTATCACAGGTGCAATTGGAATGGTATTGTCAATAATAATAGTTTTATTCATTATGATAATAGCAGGACTATCAATTTTTAGTGAAAACATAGATTATGAGGATAGATATTATCATAATTATAATCATGATCACTATAATTACAGATGGGATGATGAAGATTATTTTTAATAAATAAAAATATATGTAATTAATCTCTAAATTAAAGCATAAAATTAAATAGCTTTAATTTGGAGGTTTTTTTATGTTTTTAGTACTAAATAAAGAAAAAATATGTGCGTATTTAGTTTCAATAGTTACAGTTGTTCTTCTATTTCTAGTTGCAAGCAATATGAAGTCAAATAATAATATAGCGGTTCAAACTTCTAGCAGTTTAAAAGAAAATTTACCAATATATAGTGTAAAGACAGACGAAAACAAAGTAGCTCTTACTATGAATTGTGCATGGAATGCGGATGACATAGATAGTATATTAGAAACTTTAAACAAAAAGAATGTTAAGATAACTTTTTTTATTGTAGGGGATTGGATAGAAAAATTTCCAGATGCAGTAAAGAAAATATATGAAGCAGGGCATGAAATAGGAACACATAGTGATACACATCCACATGTAAATAATTTAAGTTATGAAAAAAATGTAGAACAATTAGCTAGAAGTAATGAGAAGATAGAAAAGATTACAGGAAAAAAGGCAGATTTATATAGAGCACCTTATGGAGAATATAATGATACTGTTATAAAATCAGCAAAAGATAATGGATATTATACTATCCAGTGGAGTTTAGATACTTTAGATTATACAGGATTAACAGGCGAAGAAATGTGGAATAGACTTAATGGAAAAATAAAAAAAGGAGATATTATCTTAATGCATAATGGAACTGAACATACAGCTGATAGCTTAGAATATTTAATAAATAAAATAAAAGAAAAGAATTTAGAGATAGTAAAAGTTTCAGATTTAATATATAAAGACAACTATTACATTGATAATACGGGAATGCAAATAAAAAGTAACAATGATGAATAAATTAATAGAAAATGGAAATAATGTTGGTATAAAGTACCAAAAATCAAGTAATTTAAAGGAAAAAAATAACTTTTCTGAATAAAATTAACTTTTTATGTAGACAAAGCCAGCAAAATGTTGTATAATAAGAAATGTAAGTAATGAGCACTAAGAAAAATATACAATTGATAAATTTTAAAAAAATAGGAGGAGAAAAAATTGGATACAAATTATTTAGAGAACAACTACTTAACATTAGTAGGAAAAGTTACAGGAGAAAAGAAATTTAGTCATGAAATATATGGTGAAAGATTTTATATCTTTAATTTATCTATACCACGTTTAAGTGGAAATTCAGATATAATACCAATTACAGTTTCAGAAAGACTAATTAATGAAGAAACATTACAAGAAGGTAAAAAACTTTTAGTAAAAGGACAATTTAGATCATATAATAGTTATGAAAATGAAAAAAATAGATTGATACTAACTGTTTTTGCTAAAGACATTGTAGAAGTTGAAGAAAGTAATGAAGAAGAAAGTGAAATTGTAAAAAAAGATGTAATAACAAATGAAGTAGTATTAATAGGATTTATTTGTAAAAAGCCTATATACAGACAAACTCCATTTGGTAGAGAAATTTCAGACTTATTATTAGCAGTAAATAGAGCATATAATAAATCAGACTATATACCTTGTATTGCATGGGGAAGAAATGCAAGATTTTGCCAAAATCTAGAAGTTGGAACACAAGTAAAAGTAGTAGGAAGAGTTCAATCTAGAACTTATGAGAAAAAACATGAAGATGGTACAGTTGAAACAAGAGTAGCTTATGAGGTATCAGTTGGAAGCTTAGAAGTTATTGAAGAAAAAGACAACAGTAATGAAGTTGAAAATAAAGAAGCTGTGTAATTATAATAAGAATTAATAAAATAGATAAAAAAGTTCTAAAAGTCTAGTTTTTTAGAACTTTTTTTGATATAATTTTAAAAAATATGAAAGGAAAAAACTTATGAAAAAAGATAAATTAAATAAAAGAACTGTTAAAGATAAAAGTCTAGAAATTAGATTTATTATAATTGCGGTAATATTAATTTCTATTTTTTGCATAGCTTTGACACCGGTTACATTTCAAAATGATACATATTATACAATAAAAATAGGAGAACATATTGTAGAATACGGAATAGATATGCAAGATCCTTTTTCATGGCATGAAAATTTAGGATATACATATCCACATTGGTTATATGATTTACTAACTTATTTAATATATTCAATTTCAGGTTTTACTGGAATATACATTACTACATGTATATTATCAGTTATATTAGGTCTATCAATATTTTTTGTAAATAGAAAATTAGTAAAAAATGACTTTATGTCATTTATAGTTACGATAGGAGCAATGTATTTACTAAAACCATATATTGCTGCTAGAGCTCAACTTGTCACATTTATATTATTTTTATTTACAGTATATTTTATAGAATGTTTTTTAAGTACAAAGAAAATAAGATATGCAGTAGGATTAGTAATAATTCCAATATTAATTGCTAATTTGCATTCGGCAGTATTCCCATTCTACTTTGTTTTGTATCTACCATATATAGCAGAATATTTAATAGCATGTATTTCAGAAATAGTTATTTATAAGAAGATAAAAATATTTAATTTGATAAGAAAAATAAAAAAATTAGAAAATAAAAATATTAATAACGAAAAGTTAGAAAATTTAAAGAAACAATTAAATGAATTAGAAATAAAAATAGATAAAGTTAAAGTTAAAAGAACGAAAGAATTAAAGTCTCCATATAAGATAAAAATGGAGAAAAATAAAAATGTTAAGTGGCTAATATTAATTCTAGTTATATGTATATTTACAGGATTATTAACACCACTTGGAACAACACCATATACTTATCTATTTAAAACAATGCAAGGAAATACAACACAAAACATAAATGAGCATTTACCAATGACTTTAGCTACAGATACAGATATTATTTGTACACTTATAATATTTTTAGCAATATTAATATTTACAAAGGCAGAAATAAGATTATGCGATTTATTTATGCTAGGTGGACTATGTTATCTGATGTTAGCATCAAGAAGGCAAGTAAGTATGTTTGCAATAATTGCTTGCATAATACTAAATAGATTAGTGTTAGAAATAGATAGAATATATACTGGAAATACAATAAAAGAAGCTAGTAAAGCTATGGCAAGTAAAGTAGGTTTAATTTTAACTACAATAATTATGTTGATATTAAGTATGTATTTTGCAAAAGACAAATTTGATGATAAATTTATAGATGAAGATCAATATCCTGTAAAAGCATGTGACTTCATATTAGAAAATGTAGATTTAGGACAAGCAAAGTTTTATAATGAATACAATTATGGAAGTTATATGTTGTTTAGAGGAATTCCAGTATTTATAGATTCAAGAGCAGATTTATATTCACCAGAGTTTAGTGGAAAAAAAGATGATATATTTATGGACTTTATAAATACATCAAGTATAAATGATTTTTATGAAGATACATTTGAAAAATATGGAATTACACATGTTATTTGTTTTAGAACTTCAAAAGTAAATATGTTAATTACAAAAACTCATGATGAAAATTATAATAAGTTGTACGAAGATAATCGTTTTATTATTTACGAGAGAGTAACAGAATAAAAGGGGAGATTAGCTTGGAAAATGAAAAGTCTTTGATAAAAAATAAAAAAGATAATAAGAATTCATATTTGCCTATAATATTAATAATTGTAGGAATTGTATTAGTAGACCAAATAGTAAAAATAGTTATAACTAATATAGGACAAATTACATTAATTGAAAACATTTTGAAATTTGAAATTTTTGAAAATACTAATGCAGCCTATGGAATAGGTTCCAATTCTACATTAATGTATATAGTAACTAATTTAGTTATAATAGCTATAATAACTAAATTTATTACATCACAAAATGAATTTGTAGATTTTAAATTTAAAATATTATTGAGCTTTATTATTGCAGGGGGAATATCTAATGTAATAGATAGAATTATAAGAGGATATGTTTTAGAATTTATAAACATAAAATTATTAATAAATTTACCTGTACTTAATATAGCAGATATTTTTGTAATAATAGGTTGGGTGTCTATTGCCGCTATCTTTGCAGGATTTACAGTAAAAGAATGGAGAGAACAAAAAAATAAAAAATAATGAATACTAAAAAGGAGAATAGGTGAAATAGAGTGAAAAAAATCATAGTAGAAAATGAAGAAGAAGGTATGAGAATAGATAAATTTCTAGCTAAAATAGAAGAAGACCTTTCAAGAGTAGCTATACAAAGATTGATAGAAGAAAATAAGATACAAGTTAATGGAAAGAAAACAAAAGCTTCATATAAAGTATGTAATGGAGATATTATAGAAATTGAAGAAGAAACACCAAAAGAAATTGATATCAAAGCACAAAATATACCTGTGGATATAATATATGAAGATGACGACATTATAGTTGTTAATAAACCCAAAGGTATGGTAGTGCATCCAGCAAATGGAAATCCAGATGGAACTTTAGTAAATGCATTAATGGCGATTTGCAAAGATTCATTATCTGGGATTGGTGGAGAAATTAGACCAGGAATTGTTCATAGACTTGATAAAGATACTTCTGGAATTATTATAGTGGCTAAAAATGATAAGGCACATATTAATTTAAGTGAACAAATAAAAAATCATGAGATTAAAAAAACATATATAGCTCTTGTTAGAGGAATAGTAAAAGAAAATGAAGCAACTATAAATATGCCTATTGGAAGAAGTCAAAAAGATAGAAAGAAAATGGCAGTTGTGAAAAATGGTAAAGAAGCGATAACACATTTTAAAGTTTTAGAAAGATTTAATAAAGATAATTGCACATTGTTGGAAGTGAATATAGAAACACGGAAGAACTCACCAAATAAGAGTACATCTTTCTCAAATAGGATATCCAATTATACGGAGATACAACTTATTCAAAAGGAAAAAACAAATGGAATGTAGAAGGACAATGCTTACATGCTAAGAGATTGAAATTTAAGCATCCAAGTAAAAATATTGAATTAGAATTAGAAGCTCCATTACCAAGTTATTTTAAAAATATAATAAAAGAATTGGAAGATAACAATTGCGGGAAGTAATTATACAGTAAGGAGAAAAATATGGAAGAAAATATGAGATTACAAAAATTTCTTGCAGAAGCAGGAGTTACTTCAAGAAGAAAAGCAGAACAGTTAATTTTAGATGGAAAAATAAAGGTAAATGGAGTAGTTATTAAGGAACTTGGTACAAAGGTAAATCCAAATAAAGATGTAATATTATATAATGAAAAAGAGGTAAGTTTAGAAAACAATAAATATGTTTATATATTATTAAATAAACCTATAGGATATGTTACTACACTAAAAGACCAATTTGGAAGAGACTCGATTATAGATTTAGTGAAAGTAAAGCAAAGAGTTGTCCCTGTTGGAAGATTAGATATGTATACATCTGGAGCAATAATATTAACAAATGACGGCGATTTTGTATATAAAGTTACACATCCTAAACATGAAATAGAAAAAACTTATACAGTTACGATAAAAGGAATTATAAAGAAAGAAGAGGTAGAAAACTTAAGAGCTGGAGTTGATATTGGGGGATATGTTACAAAACCTGCTAAAGTTAAAATTTTAAAAACAGATGAAGAAAAAAATCAATCCAGATTAGAAATTACTATACATGAAGGGAAAAATAGGCAAGTAAGAAAAATGTGCGAATCAATAAAACATAAAGTTTTAGCATTACATAGAAGCAAAATAGCAGGAATAGAAGTAAAAGATATTCCATTAGGAAAGTGGAGATATTTAAAAAAAGAGGAAATTTCTAAAATTTTGTATTGAAAATAAATACTAGAAAATATATAATATAAAAAATTAGACAAAAGAAAAAAGGAGAATTCATACAAATGAAAGCATTTCAATTTAAACCTGAAGGTTGGAATAATGAAATAAGTAAGGTAAATCAAAATAATATAGAAGAGTATATTAAAGAAAAAAAGATATTACAAGGATTAGTCAAAAGTTGTGATAAAGATTTAAATTTACACGTTGATTTTGAAGATGGAATTGAAGGCATAATTCCTAGAGAAGAAATTGAACAAATAAATATAGAAGAAGATGGTTTGCCTAAAGAGAGAATATGTACAGGGAAAGTGCATAAATTTATTCAATTTAGGATAAAAGATATAAATAAAAATAACAATAACAATAATGTTTTAACATTATCTAGAAAACAAGTACAAAAAGAAGCTCTAAGTTGGGTTTTGAACGACTTGCAAATTGGAGAAAAAGTAGATGGAATAGTTAAAAACATAAAGCCATACGGAGCATTTGTAGAAATAGGTGGAGGTGTTGTTGGTTTAGTTCATATTGAAGATTTATCTGTTGCAAGAATCAAAACACCATATGAGAGATTAAAAATTGGACAAAAAGTAGAAATTGTAGTAAAATCTATAGATAGAGAGAAAAAGAAAGTTATTTTGTCATACAAAGAAACTTTAGGCACATGGGAAGAAAATGCAAATAGTTTTATTAAAGGAATGAAAACAACAGGAATAGTAAGAGAAACAGAAAAAAATAAAAACGGCATTTTCATAGAGCTTACACCAAATTTAGTAGGTATGGCTGAATACAAAGATGGATTTGAATATCGGTCAAAAAGTAGATGTGCTAGTTAAAAAAATAGATAAGGATAAGAAAAAAGTAAAATTACTAATTGTTTAATAGAAAATATTAAGGAGGAAGAGATATGGTTAATGATAATGAAATAAAAGCAAAAGTTTCACCTTTTGCAATAAGAGAGGGAGAAATTAAAACTTTTGATGGAAAAGACGGATATGTATCAATGAATCAAATCGTACATAAGATAAATATAGGACATATAAATGAAATTCATTTTGCTATATTAGATTTAGTAAATGAATTTGAATTTATAACTTCAAGACAACTTTATCAAATGCTAGAAATAAAAGGGATAGATCCAAAATCTCAAGATAAGTTAAACAATAAATTAGAACAATTAGTAAAATCCAAAATATTAACAAGATATTATTTTACATCAGATGAAGGAAAAGGAATATATAGAATATATTGCTTAGAAAAAATGGGTAAATACTTACTAAATTCAAAGGAAATTGATTGTAAATGGCAACCATCTGATAATACAAAGCCAGTTGCAATGATAAAAAAAAGATTAGCAGGAAATCAAACATTAATTGCATATTTAAGAAAAGTTAAAGCTTTTGATAGCTATGTTGTAAAACCAGCATTAACAGCAAAAGTTTCTGCCAAAATTTTTAAAGCATCAGGTGGATCAGTAAAATTAACTAAAAATAAAAAGTCAATTCAATTTTTATTTGAAGCAATAAGAAGAGAAAATGAATGGCCTAAAAAATTAGTGGATAAGATGAGATTATATAAAGAATTTTATGAAAATTTTGTACCAGGTGATTCAGGATTTTCTACTATGCCACAATTAATATTTATTTGTGAAGATGAAAAACATATGGCTGAAACTTTTAAGGAAATTATAAAAAATGAATTAGAAATACCACAAATAAAATTATACTTTACAACTGATTTAAGACAAAATGAAGAAACTTTGGAAAATACTTTGGTAGATTTTAAATTAGTTGATGGAAAATATAAAATGGAAAATGTAGAATTAAAATTATTAGGCATGTAAAAAAGAAAGAGGAGTAGAATATTAATATTTATGCTACTCCTCTTATTTATTATAATATATCTAGTATTTCTTTAGCTCTTTTAATATCATTGTTATTTGCATCTCTTACATCTTCCAATTCATATTTTACACCTAACTTTTCCCATTTGTATTTTCCAATACTATGATATGGGAGAAGTTCAATTTTTTTTACATTGGTAAGTGTAGATAAAAATGTTTTTAGTTTCTCTAAATCTTCTTTATCATCAGTATATCCAGGAACAAGAACTTGTCTTATCCATACAGGGATTGAATTATCACTTAAATATTTAGCAAATTCTAGTTCGAGTTTATTAGAAGTACCTACTAATGCTTTGCTTTTTTCAGGGTCAATATGTTTTATATCTAATAAAACTAAATCTGTTAAAGATAATAATTTTTTTATTTCTTCGGTTATTACTACCATTCCAGAAGTATCTATACAAGTATGTATATTTTCTTCTTTTAATTTAGTAAATAATTCGATTAAGAATGGAGCTTGCAATAAAGGTTCTCCACCTGTTATAGTAACTCCACCATTTGGGTATATATAATTTTTGTATCTCATAATTTTGTCAAATACTTCGTCAAGAGATTTATATGTGCCTAATCTCATATCCCAAGTATCTCTATTGTGACAATATTTGCATTTTAGATTACATCCTTGAAGAAATAATACAAATCTAATTCCTGGCCCATCAACTGCTCCGAAAGATTCAATAGAGTGTACTTTTGCATAATATCTTAAATCTTTTTTTTCCATATTTTCTCCTTATAATAGGGAATAAGAACAAATTCTTATTCCCTTAAAATAATTTATATCTTTTCATGAATTGTTCTGTGTATTACATCTAATTGTTGTTCTCTAGTTAATTTTGTGAAATGAACTGCATATCCAGAAACTCTAATTGTTAATTGTGGATATTTTTCTGGGTGTTCCATAGCATCTTCTAATAAACTTCTGTCAAAAACATTAACATTTATATGATGTCCTGTTTGTTTGAAATATCCATCAAGCATGGTTATTAAATTAGATACTCTTTCTTCTATAGATTTACCAAGTGTGCCTGGAGTAATAGAAAAAGTGTATGAAATACCATCTTCTGCTTCATCAAAAGGTAATTTAGCAATAGAGTTCATGACAGCCAATGCACCATTAGTGTCTCTTCCGTGTAAAGGATTTGAACCAGGACCAAATGGTTCTCCAGCTCTTCTTCCATCTGGAGTATTACCAGTTGCTTTTCCATAAACTACATTAGATGTGATAGTTAATATTGATAATGTATGTTTTGAATTTCTGTAAGTATGATGCCTTCTTAATTTATCCATAAATGTTTTAGTAATATCAACTGCAATTTGATCAACTCTATCATCATCGTTACCGAATTTTGGATAATCACCTTCGATTTTATAATCAACAGCTAGTCCATCTTCATTTCTAATAACTTTTACTTTTGCATATTTAATAGCAGATAAAGAATCAGCTACTACTGATAAACCAGCTATACCACATGCCATTGTTCTTAAAATATCTTTGTCATGAAGAGCCATTTCTATAGCTTCATAAGAATATTTATCATGCATATAATGTATTGAATTTAAAGCTTTTATATATATTTTTGCTACATAATCCATCATTTGATCAAATTTTTGCATTACTTCATCATAATCTAAATATTCTGAAGTGATTGGAGCATATAGAGGTGTTACTTGTTTTCCAGAAATTTCATCTTTTCCACCATTTATTGCATACAATAAAGTTTTAGCAAGGTTTGCTCTAGCTCCAAAGAATTGCATTTGTTTTCCGATTTTCATAGGAGAAACACAACAAGCAATACCATAATCATCTCCTAAAGTAATTCTCATTAAATCATCATTTTCATATTGTATAGAGGATGTGTTTATTGATAATTTAGTAGTATATTCTTTAAATCCTCTAGGCAATCTGGTAGACCAAAGAACTGTTAAATTTGGTTCAGGAGCAGGTCCTAAAGTTTCTAAAGTATGAAGAATTCTAAATGAGTTTTTTGTAACTAAAGTTCTTCCATCAATTCCCATACCACCAATACTTTCAGTTACCCAAACAGGGTCACCACTAAATAATTCATTATATTCTGGTGTCCTTAAGAAACGTACAAGTCTTAATTTCATTATAAAATGATCCATTATTTCTTGAGCTTTTTCCTCAGTTAGAATTCCATTTTTTAAATCTCTTTCAAAATATATATCTAAGAAAGAAGATGTTCTACCTAAGCTCATTGCTGCACCATTTTGATCTTTTATTGCACCAAGATATCCAAAATATAGCCATTGTACAGCTTCTTTTGCATTTGTCGCAGGTTTAGAAATATCAAAGCCATATTTTGAGGCCATTACTTTTAATTCATTTAAAGCTTTTATTTGTTCTGAAGTTTCTTCTCTTTGTCTTATAATTTCTTCTGTTAATTCATCAAAATCTAATAAAGTTAATTCATGTTTCTTTTCTTCTATTAAAACATCAACACCATAAAGAGCAACTCTTCTATAATCACCAATTATTCTTCCTCTTCCATAACCATCAGGAAGTCCTGTAATTAAATGAGAACTTCTTGCAGCTCTTATATCTGGTGTGTAGACACTAAATACACCATCATTATGAGTTTTTCTATATTTATGAAATATTTCTTCTACTTCATCATCAACTTTTCTATCATATGCTTCACAAGATTTTTCAACTATTCTTATACCACCAAATGGCATTATAGCTCTTTTTAATGGTTTATCAGTTTGAAGACCAACTATATTTTCTAAATCTTTGTTAATGTATCCTGCTTCATGACTTGAAACTGTAGAAACAGTTTTTGTGTCTATATCTAAAACGCCACCTTTTGAGTTTTGTTCTTTTTTATATAATTCTAATACTTCATTCCATAATTTATTTGTTTTTTCAGTAGCATCAGCTAGAAATGAACTATCTCCTTCATATGGAGTATAGTTTAATTGAATAAAGTTTCTTACATCAATTTTTTCTTGCCAATCACCTTTTTCAAATCCTTTCCATTGTTCAAATTTCATTTTTTACCTCCTTTAAACTAATAATATTATTTACAAATATGCCGAATAATATAATAACATACGAAAAAAATATTAGCAACAAAAAAATACTTTTTTCGAGTTCATAATACATATAAAATATAAAAAAATCTGTTGCAAAAACAACAAAATAGAGCATTCTATATAATAATAAAATACTCTATTTTTTAAATCTATTATTCTGCTTCAGCTATAACTTTTGCAACATTATAAATAAGTTTTTGTTTATCTGTAGAACAATTTTTTAGAAGATCTGAGAATTCTTTATCTAAGTAATTGTCTGCATTGCTAGATGCACCATTTAAAATATATCCTTCAGAAACATCTAATAATCTACACAATTGATTTAATCTTTTTAAATTTATATGAGAATTACCTCTTTCAACTCTACTTAAAAAAGCAACTGAGATATCAATTTTTTCTGCTAAGTCTTCTTGAGTTAAATTTTTTGCAAGTCTTGCTTGTTTTATTCTTTGACCGATTATGCTATAATCTAAAGCCATTTTTATCACCTACCTTATTCTTCATAGGTAATATAGCATTTTATAGTTTAAATTTACAGAAACTAAAAAATACAAATAGAACTAATAGGTTTAACAATGCAGTTAATAGAAATTTAATATAGAATAAATTAAAAATTAAAAATGCACAACAACGAAAAAAAGAGAAAAGAAGAGAATATTGAAGAGAAATAGAGAAAAAATTAAGAAATAAAGAAATCAAAAAGAATAAAGTTGACAAAAAAACGAAAATTAAGTAAATAAATGTATACATAATTTGATTTTGTACAGAATATATAGTATAATAAATATTAGTCGCGTTTAAAAAACAGTGAAAAAGGAGAGTGAATTTATATTCTAAAAAAGAAATTAAAATACTATACAAAAGAAGCGTTTAAGTATTTTAACATAATGATTATAGCTTTTGGTTTTATAATCGCGATAATCTTAATAAAATATAAACCAGTCTATAAAATAAGTATTTCTGGTGAAGAAATAGGATATCTCTCTAATATGGATAACATTGAAGAAGAGATAAAAGATTCTATAGAAGAAACTGAAAATAAAAATGTAGATTCTGTAATAATAGAAGAAGAGCCAGAATGTGAGTTAAAGCTTATAGATAGAACACTTGAGACAAATGAGGAAGAAGTAATTGAAAAAATAGAAGAGAATACAACAGTAACATATAAGTATTATGAAATAGCAGTAGATGATACAGTATTAGAAAAAGTTAACACTATTGATGAAGCAGAAGAATTAGTTAATGAAATAAAAGTAGAAAATGAAGAAAAAATAAGCCAAGAAGGTTTAGTTTTAAACATAAAAGAACAATATACACAAAATGAAGAAGAGGCAAATACAAATACATTAGAAGTTGCGAAAACTAGTGCTACTGAAAGAATGTCAGATGTTATAGAAGAAGCACAAGCAAAGAGAGAAGAACAAGAAAGAATTGATGCAATGCCAGACGTTAATGGAATAAAATTGGCGACAATACCAGTTACAGGGACAATTACATCTAGATATGGAGTAAGTAGTAGAATAAGAAGTTCAGATCATACAGGTCTTGATATAGCTGCAAAAACTGGTACAGATATTCAAGTAGTAGCAGATGGGATAGTTGAATTTGCAGCATACAGTGGGTCATATGGAAAATTGGTTAAAATAAATCATGGTAATGGCGTTGAAACCTGGTATGCACATACTAGCAAAATATATGTAAAAGTTGGAGATGAAGTGAAGGCAGGAGATATTATAGCTGCAGTAGGATCAACAGGGAACTCGACAGGACCACATTTACATTTTGAAATTAGGATTAATGGTGAACATGTAAATCCTCAATCATATTTATATAAATAAAAGAATATAATAAAAAAAAAGAACCTAGAGATTACAATCTCTAGGTTTTTAGTAATCATATAATTCTGAATATTCTTCATCATACTCAAAATATTGTTCATCAAAATGTGTAGGATCAGTTTCATTACTAATATTATCGCCGAAAAACTGTAAATATAGTTCATCCGTAATATCATAATCTTCATCTAAATCTAAATCAACAAATTTTTTAATTGGATTTTCAAACTTAAGTTTAAAAGTATTTTTATCTACACAAGTTATAATATGATTTTTTCGATCCATCCATACAAAGTTTTCGTTATTAAAATCATTGATATCAATAACAAAAAGTCCATCTTCTATAAACCTATTGATTTCAAATCTATCTTTTGAATAAACTTGAAATATGGATTTTAATTGAAAACTATTTAATAACTTAAAATTAAAGAAATCTGATTTGTAAACAACATCTTGAAAAACGAAAACTACGTTACATACTTTTCTTAATTCATCAAAAGAAATAGCTTGATTGTTTTGAGTTATAGCTCTTATGAAAAATTTGTAATCGGTAGCATTTTTTAAACCGCCTTCTTCAGAAGAATATTTTGGAATTATATAATTCCGTTTGATTTTTCTTTCTTGTAAATAAGTTTTTTCTAAGTCAAGAATTCTTTTTGTCATAATAACCTCCCATAATCAAATAGGAAAATAATCCTATTTTTACAACTAATTTACATAATTAATTATACCATAAATTATAGGACTAGTCAAATTATATAAAAAAGACACTAATAAAATTAAGTGTCTTTCTAAAAATTAAAATTCACAATTTTTTGGAGTTCTTGGGAATGGTATTACATCTCTAATGTTTTGCATACCAGTTAAATACATGATACATCTTTCAAAACCAAGACCATATCCAGCATGATTACAACTTCCATATTTTCTTAAATCTAAATACCATTCATAATTTTCGATTGGCATATTTAGTTCTTTCATTCTATTTAATAGTTTCTCATAGCTTTCTTCTCTTTGACTTCCACCAATTATTTCTCCAATTCCAGGAACTAGAAGGTCAGCTGCTGCAACAGTTTTTCCATCATCATTTAATTTCATATAAAATGCTTTTATATCTTTTGGGTAATCAGTAACAAAAACAGGTTTCTTAAATATTTTTTCACAAAGATATCTTTCATGTTCTGTTTGTAGATCTACTCCCCAAGATACTTTATATTCAAATTTATCATTAACTTTTTCTAATTCTTTAACAGCATCTGTATAAGATATTCTCACAAAATCAGAATTTATAACATGATTTAATCTATCTAATAAGCCCTTATCAACAAAGTTATTAAAGAATTCCATTTCACAAGGACAATTATCTAAGACATATTTAAAAATATATTTAATCATATCTTCAGCTAAATCCATTGAATCAGATAGTTCTGCAAAACAAATTTCTGGCTCTACCATCCAAAATTCAGCAGCATGTTTAACAGTATTTGAATTTTCAGCTCTAAAAGTTGGACCAAATGTGTATACATTGCAAAAACTTTCTGCAAAAGATTCAGCATTTAGTTGACCGCTAACTGTTAAATGGGCAGGTTTTCCGAAAAAGTCTTTAGAGAAATCTACTTTTCCATCTTCTGTTTTGGGTAAATTCTCTAAATCAAAAGAATTAACATTAAACATTTCTCCAGCACCTTCAGCATCACTTGCGGTAATTAAAGGAGTATTTACATATACAAATCCACGTTCTTGGAAGAATTTGTGGATAGCAAATGCTAAAACACTTCTTACACGGAATACTGCATTAAAAGTATTTGTTCTTGCTCTTAAATGAGAAATAGTCCTTAAATATTCAAATGTGTGTCTCTTTTTTTGAAGAGGATAACTTGAATCTGATAAGTTCTCTATAATTATTTTTGTAGCTTGCACTTCAAAAGGTTGTTTTGAAGATTCAGTTAGTACAAATTTTCCTGTAACAGTTATTGTAGAACTAATAGTCAATTTTTTTATATCTTCGAAATTTTCTAAAGTATCATTAAAGACAATTTGAAGGTTTTTAAAATATGTACCATCATTTAATTCTATAAAACCAAAAGATTTAGAATCTCTAACTGTACGAACCCAAGCTGAGATACTTATTTCTTTATCCTTATAGTTTTCTTTATTTAAATATAAGTCTTTTATAGTTAGTTTTTTCATAAGATTACCTCCAGTTTATTGTATATGGTAAATATTATATGATATATTAACTCAAATTTCAAGAGAAATGGCTAAAAATAAATATATAAAGTTATACCAATTGGTCATAATAGGTGAAAATATAAAAAAATTAATATATACTTATAACAATAAAGACAAAAGGAGCGAAAAAATGAAAGTTGATGGAAAAATAAAATTATATGAAGCTGAAAGATTTAGAGACTTAAGAGAAATGATTACTAGCTCAGTAAAGAAATACAAAGATAAAGTAGCATTTGTGATAAAGCATAAAAAAGATGATAAAAACTTTACATATGAAGAAAAAACATTTGAAGATTTAGATTCTGATATAAAAGGATTAGCAACAGGACTACTAGACTTGGGATTAGAAGATAAAAGAATTGCGATAATTGCAAAAAATAGGTATGAATGGTGTACATCATATTTAGCAGTAGTAAATGGAGTGGGAATAGTAGTACCACTTGATAAATCTTTAACAGATGAAGAAATAATATTATCACTAAAAAGAAGTAAAGCAGATGCATTGATTTTTGAAAGAAATTATTTGCATATAATGGAAAGAATTATAAAAGAGGAAGATACAAATATTGCTAAATATATTTGTATGGATGAAATAGAGAATAAAGAGAATATTCTATCTTACAAAAAAATAGTTGAAGATGGAAAGAGAAGTTTTGATAATGGAAATAAGAGGTATTTAGAAAAAGAAATTAATCCTGAAGAAATGAGAATTATTTTATTTACATCAGGAACAACATCTATTTCTAAAGCTGTAATGTTATCACATAAAAATATTGTAGAAAACATATATGGATTAAATTCAATTGTAAAAATATATGATACAGATGTAAACTTAGCATTTTTACCAATGCACCATACATTTGGATGTACAGGATTTTTATTCTTTTTATCAAATGGAGCAAGATCAGTATTTTGTGATGGTATAAGACACATTCAAAGTAATCTTAAAGAATATAAAGTATCTGTATTTGTTTGTGTACCATTACTTCTAGAAATGATGTATAAAAAAATAAACCAAGAAGTAGAAAGACAAGGAAAAACAAAAATATTAAGTATTGCTAGAAAAATAAGTAATGTCTTATTAAAAATAGGAATAGATGTAAGAAGAAAATTATTTAAGATGATTATTGATAATTTAGGTGGAAATATAAGATTGGTAGTTAGCCGGAGCTGCTGCAATTGATAGAGAAGTTGCAAAAGGGTTTAATGAAATGGGTATTGCAACATTACAAGGTTATGGATTAACAGAAACATCACCAGTTTTAACTGCAGAAAATGACAAAAATATTTGTTATGGTTCAGTAGGATTTCCATTAGTTAATGTTGAAATAAAAATAGATAATCCAAATGAACAAGGAATAGGAGAGGTAATAGCAAAAGGACCGAATGTAATGCTTGGATATTATGAAATGGAAAATGAAACAAAAGAAGTATTAAAAGATGGTTGGCTCTATACAGGAGACTTAGGATATTTGGATAAAAAAGGACATTTATTTATTACAGGTAGAAAGAAAAATGTTATAGTATTAAAAAATGGAAAAAATGTATATCCTGAAGAAATGGAAATAATGATAAACAATTTACCATATGTTGCTGAAAGTATGGTATTTGGATATCCAAAAGATGATGATTTAATAGTATCTACAAAAATTGTATATAATGAAGATTATATTAAAGAAAAATATAATAATATACAAGAAAAAGAATTATATGAAATGATATGGAAAGACATAAAAGAAAAAGTAAATAAGTTTTTACCAAATTATAAACATATTAAGAAATTAATAATTTCAAATGAGCCAATGATAAAAACAACTACACAAAAGATCAAAAGATTTGAAGAAATAAAGAAAATTGTAAACGATTAAAGTGAAAAGAAACTTAGAAAAAAGTTAGGTTTCTTTTTTAATATACACCTTTTACGTAAATTAAACATAATATATAACGAAAGCGAAAGTGAAAGGCGGGAGAAAAATGGAAAATGAATATGAGTACATAATTAAGGGTGGAAATAAGGTAGAAGGTGAAGTAGAAATATCTGGCTCAAAAAATGCAGCTTTGCCAATTATTGCTGCTACTATTTTAAATGGAGGAGTATCAACTTTATATAATGTACCAAATATCCATGATACAAAAATGATGTATGAAATTTTGAATAGATTAGGAGGAAAAGTAGTAAAAAAGAAGAACAAAGTAATAATAGATACAAGTGGTATTAACAAATATGAGATTCCAGAAGGATTAATGAGACAGATGCGTTCATCAGTAATTTTGGTAGGCAGCTTGGTAGGAAAATATAGGAAAGCAACATTTTCATATCCAGGTGGATGTGATATTGGAACAAGACCAATAGATTTACATTTAAAAGGATTTGAAAAAATAGGAATAAATATTGATAAAAACTATGGAAATATTACTTGTAGTTGTGATAGAATAATAGGAGAAAAAATTATACTAGATTTCCCAAGCGTAGGAGCTACTGAAAACATTATACTTGCATCTTGTCTGGGAGAAGGAACAACTAGAATTATCAATGCAGCAAGAGAACCAGAAATATTAGACTTGCAAAATTTTCTAAATAGAATGGGAGCAAAGATAAAAGGAGCCGGAACCAACGAAATAGAAATAGAAGGGGTAAAAAATCTAAAAGATGTAAGCTATAATATTATGCCAGATAGAATAGAGGCAGGAACATTTTTGTGTATGACTGCTATTACTGGGGGAAATGCTAAATTATTAAATGTTAATGATAAACATATAATACCAATAATAGATAAATTAGAAGAAGCTGGATGTAAAATAGAAATAGATAAAAATACTATCAAAATACAAGGCCCCAAAAGATTAAAATCTGTTAATATAAAAACTATGCCATATCCAGGTTTTCCCACAGATATGCAATCAATATTTACTACTGTTCTTACAACTGCAAGAGGAACATCTATAGTAGTAGAAAACATTTTTGAAAATAGATATAAATACACTCAAGAATTAATAAGAATGGGAGCAAAGATTTCAATTGAAGGAAAGATGGCTATTGTAAAAGGAGTAAAAAAGCTATATGGAGCAAATGTTAAAGCGACTGATTTGAGAGGAGGTGCTTCATTAGTACTAGCAGGAATTGTAGCAAAAGGAGAAACGATAGTTGAAAATATTGGATATATTTTAAGAGGTTATGAAGATTTTGATAAAAAGATAAGCAATTTGGGTATAGATATCAGTAAAAGAATAAAATTAAATTAGGGCTTTTTTAAGCCCTAGATACCATTCTTAAAAGAAGGAGGAAAATAGTGAAAAAAGAAACAAAAGATTTAAACTTATATTATATGGATAATGGACAAGCTAAAAATGATGAAAAAACAAAAAAACAAAACAAAAGAAAGATAGCTAAAAAAAGAGAGAAAAGAATAAAGCAAAATATTAAAAATAGAGAAAAGAACGAATTTGATATAGAAAATGAAACAGTAATAGAAATGACAAATAAAAATAAACTAAAAAAAGATGAAGAACAGAGAAAGAAGATAACAAAAAAAGAAAAGAAAAGAATGAAAAAAATAAAACGAATTAAATTTATTTTAAAAATATTTTTGTTATTATGTGTTATAACTGGAATAATTGTCTTTGCATTTACATCACCGATTTTTAACATTAAAGACATAAAAGTAATAAATAATAGTCAAATAACAAGTGAAAATATAATTAGTTTGTCTGGTATAAAGACAGGTGAAAATTTATTTAAATTTAGTAGTATAAAAGCACAAAACGGAATAAAAGAAAATCCATATATAGAAAGTGTAAAAGTAAATAGAAAGTTTCCGAATACTATAGAAATAGATGTGAAAGAGAGAACCGCGACATATAGTGTAGACTTTTTAGGAAAGTATGCATATATAAATAATCAAGGATATATATTAGAAATATCTGAAGATTCTAAAAATATGACTAAAATATTAGGTATAACTACACCAGAAGATCAAATTGCAGCAGGAAATAGATTAAATGAAGAAGATTTGGAAAAATTAGAAGATGTTCTAAAAATGACTGCTGTTATGACTGAAAATAATTTAAACGATAAGGTCACAAGTATTGACATTAAAGATAAAAATGAATATATTATATATTTAGAAGAAGAACAAAAAACAGTTCACATTGGAGATAGTTCGAATTTAAATAATAAAATATTGTATATATTAGCAATTTTGGAAGCAGAAAAAGGAAAAAAAGGAGATATATATGTAAATGGTGATTTAAATAATAAATTTCAACCATATTTTAGAGAAAGTGTAACAGTATAATTATGAAAGAGGTGAAAAAATGCTTGATAAAAAAATAATTTCAATAATACTAGGAATAATGTGCTTTTTATTAACATTAGGAATTTTTGTTCAAGTGAGAACAGTGACAAACTCTAATTCTACAGTAAGTCAAAATTATGAAGAAAATAATTTAAGAGCAGAAGTTTTAAAATATAAAGAAAGATATGAAAATAAATACAAAGAACTTGAAGAAGCTGAAGAAGAGCTAGAGATAGCAAGACAGGAATCTACAAAGAATAATAGTGAATTAGAAGATAAAGAAACACAAATACAAGAAGGAAAAAAGATTTTAGGGATGACAGATGTAACTGGACCTGGTGTAATAATAACATTAAGTGACAGTAAAAAAGATGCTAATAGTGTATTAAATCCAAATGAATTATTAGTACATGATGGAGACGTTTTAAGTGTTATTAATGAGTTAAAAAATGCAGGAGCAGAAGCAATTTCTATTAATGATCAAAGAATAGTTCCAACAACAAGCATATCTTGTGGAGGTAATATAATAGAAATCAATGGAGAAAAAGTTGGTGCTCCATTTGTTATAAAAGCTATAGGACTACCAGAACAATTATCAGCTTTAGATAGACCAGGAGGTTATTTGGATATATTAAGAGATCATAGTATTGGAGCAGAATTGAAACAAACAAATTCAACAACTATTCCTAAATATACAGGAGTTATATCATACAAATATGTAACTACTTCTAAGTAAAGGAGGAGAAAATGAAAAACAAAATAAAAAAAGGTAAAATTACAATGGCTATAACAATAGCTATAGCATGTTTTGCGTTAACTTTAGTTATGTTTATGCAATTTAAAATTGTTAATGAAACAGATATTACTGCTATTGAAAATATGAGAGAAGCAGAGCTAAGAACAGAACTTGCAAATTGGAAATCTAAATATGAAGAAACAAACCAAAAATATGAAGAAACAGTTGAAAAAATAAATGAATATAAAGAGAGTAAGCAATCAAGCGAGGAAACAGAAAAATTAGTAGATGAAGAATTAGAACAAGTAAATTTATCACTAGGAAAAACAGATGTTGAAGGACAAGGAATTGTAGTTACATTAACAGAGAAAAATGAAGAGGAAATAGAAAGAATAACACCAGATGATTTATTACTAATAGTTAATGATTTAAAACAAGCAGGAGCGGAAGCTATTTCCATAAATGATCAAAGAATAATAAACATGAGTGATATTGCTGATGTACAGGAATATATAAAAGTAAATGGACAAAGAATATTATCACCATATATAATAAAAGCAATAGGAAATTCTACATATTTAGAAAGTGCATTATTAGGAAATGGCGGGCAAGTAGATAGATTGCAAAAATTAGGACAAGATGCAAAAATTGAAAAACAAAATAATGTTAAAATAGGTAAATATACAGGAGATATAAAAATAAAATATATGGAATAGGAGGATTAATATGATATTTATAGCGATTTTAATAGGTTGTATAGCAGGTGCTTTAATAGGAATGAATGCACCAATGATTTCATATACATATTCAAGCTATTTGGCTATAGCAGTAATTGCTGCTTTGGATTCAGTGTTTGGAGGAATAACTTCAGTAGTAAATAAGAATTTTGATTTAAAGATATTTATTACAGGTTTTTTTGGAAATGCAATACTAGCTATTTTGCTAACAATACTAGGACAAAAATTAAATGTTGATATATATTTAGCAGCAATAGTAGTTTTTGTAGGAAGAATGTTCGTGAATTTAGCTATAATTAGAAGATACTATATTGACAAATGGCTAAATAAATTTGAAAACCTAAAAAATAAAAAGAAAGAAAAAAATAAGAAAAAAACTGTCGAAGAAAACAATTAATGTGAATAAAAATGTAAAAAGGGCGGGATACTTATCCTGCCTAATGTTGTTAGAAAAACAACCAAAAAATATTACAGATGTGTTACAAAAATATTACAAAAATATAACAATTTCTATTGACATTTGTCAAAAAATAATATATATATACATTTAGAAAATTTATACTGAAAAATGGAGGAATTAACTTGGCAATAGGTGATATCATTGTGGGGATTGACATTGGAACTAGTAAGGTTAGTACAGTTGTTGGCGAAGTAAATAATTTTGGCCAAATTGAAATAATATGCAATACCTCATATAAATGTAGTGGACTAAAGAAGGGAAAAATAATAAATGAAGAAGAAATATCATTAAGTATAGCAAAAACCATAAAAGATGCTGAAGATGAAACACTATTAAAAATAAACTCTGCTTATGTAACTATTCCAGGTAAATATGTAACGATAGTACAAAACAGTATAACAAAAGATGTAAGAGATAAATATTCAGGGATATCAATCAGAGATGTTCAAAATGCTATTATGCAAGTAAAAGATATTGATATTCCAGAAGGTAAAACATTAATTGATATCGTGCCAGATAAAATAACTTTAGAAAATGGAACTGTTGTAGCTGATCCAGTTGGAAATTTAAGCTCAAGTTTTACAATTAGTGCTCAAGTAATTCTAGCAGAAAAAAATTATGTCAGACAGTTACATACAATATTTAAAAAAGCAGGACTAGAAATAGATGGTATAGTACCAATTACATTAGCAGAAAGAAATTTGATATTAGATAATAATGAATTGCATGATAATATAATGCTATTAGATATAGGTGCAGGAAATACTGATATAGGTGTTTTTGAAGGATCTACATTCCTATATACAAATTCAATTCCACTTCGGAGGAGATAATATTACTCATGATATAGCATTAGTACTAGAAATATCAGAAGAAGAAGCTGATAAATTAAAAAGACAATATGGATTAGCTTTGAAATCTTTTATAGACAATGATAATGATATAATATTAAATACGAGAAAAGATCAAAATAAAAATAAAATTATTAAAAGTTCTGAATTAATAGAAATTATTGAAGCAAGAATCGAAGAGATGTTTTCAATAATAAACAAAGACATAACAAGTAAGGGATTAAAACAAAAAATAAATAATGTAATTTTGACAGGACAAGGAATTGTAAATATAAGTAAAAGTGATGTGGCAGGAAAAATTAATTTGAATATTCCAGTAAAGATATCTACAGGAAGAGCGATAAGTACTGTTAAAGCAGTCTACAGAACAAGTTATGCACTTGTTAGGTATATAGCTATGAGACCTTTTACTAAATCAGTATCAAGCGATATAGATACACAAAATAACGAAAATTTCTTGAAGAATATTTTTGAAAGGATCAAAGAATTCTTTTATTCATAATTTGGTTATTTAATTTAAAAATAAAATATAATAAGGAGGAAAATCTAGATGATGGATTACAATGATGATGGAAATAATATAGCAATGATGGATGGAACAGCAACAATAAAAGTAATAGGTGTAGGAGGAGCAGGAAATAATGCTGTTAACAGAATGATTGAAGCCGGGATAAAAGGTGTTGATTTTATAGCAGTAAATACAGATAGACAAGCTCTTCAAACTTCAAAAGCAAATACAAAAATACAAATAGGTGAAAAAATAACTAGAGGATTAGGAGCTGGAGCTAACCCAGATATAGGAGCTCAATCTGCAGAAGAAAGCAAATCAGAAGTAGCAGAAGTTTTAAGAGGAGCAGATATGGTCTTCGTTACAGCAGGAATGGGAGGAGGAACAGGAACAGGTGCTGCACCAGTTGTTGCTTCAACAGCAAAAGAAATGGGAATACTAACAATAGGTGTTGTTACAAAACCATTTACTTTTGAAGGAAAGAAAAGACTTTCACAAGCTGAAAGAGGAATTGAAAGTTTAAAAGGGAAAGTTGATACATTGGTTGTAATACCAAATGATAAACTATTACAAATTATAGATAGAAAAACATCTATAATTGAAGCTTTTAAAATGGCTGATGATGTTTTAAGACAAGGTGTACAAGGTATATCTGACTTAATTGCTATACCAGGACTTGTTAACTTAGACTTTGCTGATGTAAAAACAATAATGTTAAATCAAGGAATGGCACACATGGGTGTTGGTAAAGCTTCAGGAGAAAATAGAGCAGAAGATGCTGCAAAAGAAGCAATCCAAAGTCCATTATTAGAAACATCAATAGAAGGCGCTAAGGGTGTTATTATAAATATAACAGGTGGAGAAGATTTAGGTTTACATGAAGTAAATACAGCAGCTGAATTAGTTCAACGCAGTGTTGATCCAGAAGCTAATATTATATTTGGTACTGTTACAGATCCTAGCATGTCAGATGAAATTCAAATTACAGTAATTGCTACAGGATTTGAAAAAAATGAACCAATTTCAAGCATAGGAGTTGATAATCTAGTTTCAAAAACATGGGAGAAAAAAATTAATTCAATACCTGTAAATACAGAAAGTAGTAGTTCACAAAATGATCTAGATATACCATCTTTCTTAAGAAAAAACAAAAATAAAAATATATAATATTAAAAGTATAAATGAAAAACTGTATTATATAAAATAATACAGTTTTTTATTATTTTCTAAAAAATAGTACATACATTATAGAAGAAATAATCACGATATGTCGATTATTTCTTTTTTTCAGCATTATAAAAAGACAACATTTTCTTAAACAAAATAGTAAAATAACAAAATAGGTGATAAGTATGACTATATATATTGATGTAGTTTTAATAGAAAATCTAATAATGAACTATATTATATTATTAGCCACTGGAATAGTTCTTAAAATAAACATTAAACATACAAGGTTAATAATGGCGAGCTTTATTGGAGCAATATATTCAATAATAGTCTATATATCTAAGATAGAGATTTATTCAAATTTTGTTCTGAAAATAATCCTATCATTAATAATGGTTTATGTTGCATATAATCCACAAAAGTTTAGCAATTTGTGGAAATACTTACTTATATTTTATTTAACTTCTTTTGTATTTGGAGGGGCGGCTTTTTCTTTGATATATATAATAAAACCTCAAGAGATATTAATGAAAAATGGATTATTTAAAGGTACATATACTATTAAAGTAATAATTTTAGGCAGTGTAATATCATTTGTAATTATTATACTGGCTTTTAAATTAGTAAAAAATAAAATTTCTAAAAGAGATATGTATTGTGAAATTGAAATAGGAATAGAAGGAAAAAAAGTAAAAACTAATGCATTGGTAGATACGGGAAACTTCCTAAAAGAGCCGATAACTAATATGCCAGTGGTGGTAACAGAGTCAACTTTATTATATGAAGTATTACCAAAAGAATTGTTAAACAATATTGAGAATATATTAGGAGGTGATTTGAATAAAATATCAGAAGAAATAAAAAATAGATATGCCAAAAAATTAAAACTAATTCCCTTCACATCTCTTGGAAAGCAAAATGGGATGTTGATAGGAATAAAAGCTGACTATGTCAGCGTTTTTAAAGGTGAAGAAGAAAAAGAGAATAAGTTTCAAAATATAATTATAGGAATATATCCTAAATCATTGACTAAAAAAGCTGAATACAGAGCTTTGATAGGAATTGAATTAATTTGACAAAGGAGAAAGTGTATGAAAATATTTGAGTTTGTAAAAAATAGTATTAATACAATTTGCGCAAAGTACCTAAATGAAAATGAAGAAATAGAATATTTACCAATATTTTATATAGCTGGAAGCCAAACACTCCCACCACCGTTACCTCCTGAAGAAGAGGAAGAGCTAATAAAAAAATTATCTGCAAATGATAATTTAGAAGCAAGACAAATATTAGTAGAAAGAAATTTAAGATTGGTAGTATATATTGCAAAGAAATTTGAAAATACAGGAATTGGGATAGAAGATCTAATATCAATAGGAACAATAGGACTTATGAAAGGAGTTAATACATTTAATTCTGATAAAAAAATCAAATTAGCTACATATGCATCTAGATGTATAGAAAATGAGATACTGATGTTTTTAAGAAAGAGCAATAAGACAAAAGGAGAAATATCTATAGATGAACCATTAAACAAAGATGGAGATGGAAATGAATTATTACTATCAGATATATTGGGGACAGAAGCTGATATAACTTCAAGAAATTTGGAAGATGAGGTTGATAGAAAATTATTAAGAGAGTCAATATTAAAATTAAATAGTAGAGAAAAGAATATAATGGAGATGAGGTTTGGTTTTAAAACAGGAAAAGAGAAAACACAAAAAGAAGTTGCAGATGAACTGCGGGATATCACAAAGTTATATATCTAGATTAGAAAAAAGGATTATAAATAAAATGAAAAAAGAGATTGCAAGCAAAATAGGATGATTATATTGAATAAAAAACTTCCTTTTGGAAATACTTAGATTAAGTATTTCTAAAGGAGGTTTTTCTTTTGTTAAACAAAGTTGAGATTTGCGGAGTGAACACATCAAAATTACCTTTGCTTTCAAAAAAAGAAAAAGAAGAACTGTTTATAAAAATAAAAGCAGGAGATGAAGAAGCGAGAGAAATATTTATAAAAGGAAATTTAAGATTAGTACTAAGTGTAATTCAAAGATTTTATGGAAGAGGAGAGAGCCCAGATGATTTATTTCAAGTTGGCTGCGTTGGATTAATAAAAGCCATAGATAATTTTGATTTGAGCCAAAATGTACAATTTAGTACTTATGCAGTACCTATGATCATTGGAGAAGTAAAAAGATATTTAAGAGATAATAATAGTATTAGAGTTAGTAGATCAGTAAGGGATTTAGCATATAAAGCAATACAATTTAAAGAAAAATATTTTAAAGAAAATGGAAAAGAAGCTACTATAGAGCAAATAGCAAAGAAATTAGGCGTTGAAAAAGAAGATATAGCAGTTAGCTTTGATGCTATTCAAGATCCCATTTCATTACAAGAGCCCATTTATAATGATGAATCGGAGAGTATATATATAATGGATCAAGTAAAGGATAGCAAAAATACAGATGAAATATGGACTGAAAATATGACAATAGCAGGGGCACTAGAAAGATTAAATGATAAAGAAAGAACAATTGTACAGAAAAGGTTTTTTGATGGAAGAACACAAATGGAAGTTGCAAATGAAATAGGAATATCGCAGGCACAAGTGTCAAGGTTAGAAAAAAGTGCAATAGGACATATAAAAAGATGGTATAAATAAAAGAAACGTATATATGTTTCTTTTTTTCTATATTATATAAGAAAGGAATATGGATAAAATTATAACAATATAATATATTAAAATAAGAAAAAATAAAAGGAGAGTTGGATATGCAAGATAAAGGATTAGATTTTAAACATAAAGAAGTTGTAAATATTAAGAATGGAAAAAGACTTGGATATGTACAAGATGTATGCGCTGATTTGGAAACTGGTACAATAACTTCTATAATCGTGCCCGGAAATAGTAAATTAATAAATATATTTGCTTCGACTAATGAAATAGTTATACCATGGCAAAATATAAAATGCATAGGAGATGACCTAATTCTTGTTGAAATTTAGATAGGAAATACCATATATAAATATGTATTACAAAAAAACAATAAAAAAATTAAAAAAATTCAAAAAATGTATTGACTTATATTAAGAAAGATGTTATTATAATTAATGTACCGAGCAACAGACAAAAAATATTGAAAAAAACTTAAGAATTAGTAATAAAGTAAAGACTTTGAAAATAAAATAAGCACTGAATTACTAGTTTTTTATTTTGCCATAAAATGAGTAAAAAAATATTTTTAAAAAATGTCGAAAAAAGTATTGACAAAAACAAAACGGTATAGTATAATGCAAATCGTTCACACAAAAAAGCGAACAAAAAGTACATTGAAAAGTAAACAATAAAATCCTTTAGAGTAAAAACCGAAGCGGTAAGATTTTAGAAATAAAATAGTACCGAAAGAAATTTTAAAAGTTTTTATACAACAATAAAAAGGAAGAAGTTTAAAAGAGCTTGAAAAAACTTTTTAGTTAAGATTTATATAAAGTCTGAAAAGACGAAAATATAGATACCAAAAACAAGAGAGTTTGATCCTGGCTCAGGATAAACGCTGGCGGCGCACATAAGACATGCAAGTCGAACGGACTTAACCATTAGTTTACTATTGGAGCGGTTAGTGGCGGACTGGTGAGTAACACGTAAGCAACCTGCCTATCAGAGGGGAACAACAGTTAGAAATGACTGCTAATACCGCATATGCCATGAGTATCGCATGATACAAATGGGAAAGGAGCAATCCGCTGATAGATGGGCTTGCGTCTGATTAGATAGTTGGTG